>DAOVYU010000388.1 GCA_030635465.1 Bacteroidales bacterium
CCAGGTTGTTCAATACCTGCTGTATCATCTCACTATCGGCAACTACCATAAACGACTTATCACATCCTTCTTTAATCTCCAGATTGATATCTTTTTTACCGGCCCTGATGTCATGTTGTTCCAATATATCAGTGACCAGTTTGGTAATGTCAAACTTTATTTCCGACATGGCAAAACTGCCTTCTTCCAGGTTAGAGATCATCTGTAGATCATCCACAATTTCAGCCATCCGGTTTACATTTTTCCTGGCCTTTTTTAAAAACTTTGTATTGATTTCCTTATCATCGATCCCACCATCAACAAGTGTCTCCAAATAGCCCTGGATATTAAAAATGGGTGTTTTTAACTCATGAAATACATTACCTAAGAATTCTTTCCTGAATTTTTCCAATTGTCTTTTTTTCAAATTTTCTTTTGAAAGCTTTCTTTTCCATTCAATAACCTCTGATTCCGCAAAATCAATTAGGTCATTACCTTTTCTGGTTTTTGAAGGTTTTTGCTCCTCCGATAATTTTGTATCGTAAATGGTTTTATAGATCAATTTTATCCTGCGGTAAATAAAATTTTCCATACCAATTGAGAAAACAAAAAATCCAGTAATGAACAGTGCAATTGGAATAAAAATAACCAGTAGCCAGTCGATTAATTCAGGTAGAAAAAAATTTACAAGTAACAGGATCAACGCAATAAATCCGGAAATAAGCAATGTTGAGATCAAGGCAATCTGTCGAGGGGTTGCATTTTTCATAACCAAATATACCAATTAATCATTGAAACCGTAACCAACCCCTTTTATCGTTTTGATAAAATCTTTACCAATTTTTTCACGGAGTTTTCGAATATGCACATCTAAGGTACGATCACTAACATAGACATCATTGCCCCATATTTTTAAATAAATCTCATCCCGGGTAAAAATCTTACCAGGACTTGAAGCCAATAATACAAGTAAATCAAACTCAATTTTTGGAATATGTACGGATTTATCATCCACTTTAACATCCCTTTTATCTTTATCAATAACAATTGATTTGACTTCGATGATATTTTCGGTTGATAATTGTTTAGACTTTCTCTTCAATAATGCTTTTACCCTGGCAGTTAATACACGCGGACGAATAGGTTTTGTGATATAATCATCAGCTCCAACTTCAAATCCTGCAATCTGTGAGTAATCTTCACCTCGCGCTGTTAAAAAGAGGATCAAAGTGTTATCAAATTCCGGAATATACCTCAGCTCATTACACAATTCTACACCATCCATTCCTGGCATCATAATATCCAACATAATCAAATCAGGCTTTACTTTTAAAGCCATCGCCTTACCTTCTACTCCATTTCTTGCAGAATAAACCTTGTAACCTTCTTTTTTAAAATTGTATTCAAGGAATTCGATGATATCGTTCTCATCGTCAACGATAAGGATTTTTACATTTTTAGTATCCATAGTTAAAGCAAAGATATTCCTTATTCAAATCTATTCCAAATGGAAAAATTCACAATAAAATTTCTTAGAATAAAACTAAATCCTTATTCTTCAAGATGATTGACAGTCTCATCTGCATTGGTTGTAAAATCACGGTGTGATTTGAGTAGGTTAACCGACTGCAGAACCAGGTTTTTACTTTCTGACAAGATACTCAGGAAAAGCATGCTGTTTCTTGTCCCCACTTCGTTGGCTCTAATTCTTTTCACCTGCTTTTTCTGAAGGGTATCAATAAATTTCAGAATTTTCTGCTGCTTATTGATGATATCCGATAAGTTTGAATAATCACTTGCTTTCAAACTTTCATTTATCTCACCAATCAAATCCCTGATCATTCTGGTCATATCATAAAACTCCTCAACCTGGACAGGTATCAATGGTTTGTGGTTATTATCCACGTGATCAAAACCTGGCTTTGAAATAAATGTTATACTGTGCGCAATTTCCCTCAAATAATTTAATACCTGAACGTAAAAATGTCCTGTTTCTATGGAATCCTCCTCCAGGTTTTCAATAGTATCACTCAGGTTGTCTTTGAGTGCTTTTGTTTTTTGATTTATCTTTTCTACATCCTTGTATGATTTTCTTAATTTCTTAAGATCTTCTTTGGCAAGGCCCTCAATTGAGTTCCCCAAAATTTCAGAAACCTTTGTCATTAACCGGATAACAATGAGTGATGATTTTTGGGCAATATTGCTTCCTGAGATTACTTCATCTGAAAGGCTTTCAGCTTCTTCTGAAACGGAGGACCTTCTTTTGTGGATAATATGAGTTCTATACACAAATAATAGGGCCAATCCGATCAAAACCAGAATAGCAATAAATCCACCAAACTTTATGATCATCGCAATCAGAAACGCTACTGTAAAAGCCGAAAAGGCAGTAAAAAACCAGCCACCTATAACTGAGAATACTCCAGTAATCCTGTAAACAGCACTTTCACGTCCCCATGCCTTATCGCTTAAGGAAGTTCCCATGGCCACCATAAAGGTTACATAGGTTGTGGATAAGGGTAGCTTTAAGGATGTAGCGAATGAAATTAAAATACTTGCTACAACAAGGTTAACGGAAGCACGGATCATATCAAAATATGGTGCTTCTTTTCCCATCGCATTTTGTTGCTTTTTATACTCTGTTTGATCAAACCTTTTTTGCAAGCCATTCTGGACGGCAGAGGGTAGTAAATTATTAAGATTCCTGGCAAAATTATTGGTTCCTCTTACCATGGACCGTGCAAATGCAGATGATCCAAACC
>DAOVYU010000193.1 GCA_030635465.1 Bacteroidales bacterium
GGAATCAAAGTAGAAATTGAACTTTGATTTCTGTAGGCGGTTTTCTATGAACACCCGTTCTTAATTAGATACAGGAAATTTAATGAAACACCTTCAGTATTTATCAGTTAAAATTTTGTTACTGCTGTTTTTATTATCATTTTTCAGTAATGCCCTCCTTTTAGGGCAAAATGATAGCAATATTCAATCACAAATTTCAGATGTTCTTACTAATACAAATCTGGTTTACGGACCAGATGAAATGCTTGAAAATGGGAGGCTTTATATCCCTGATCATCCAAAAGCAAGGGGAAATCCTTATTTTACGGATTCAGAATGGAAGGAAGGGAGTTTGATTGTTAAAGGTGATGTTTATAGTAATGTATTGGTAAAATTCAATGTTAATCTTGATCAACTCATATTAAAAAAAGAGTATATAAAAAAGGAAAGCCATATTCCAATTATACTCAATAATAACTTCATTGATTCATTTAGTGTGGAGGATCGTCTTTTTATCAGCCTTCATACGATGCCCTTCATTCCCGAACTAATTGGCTTTGCTGAATTGATTTACAAGGGAAGAATTATCTTTTTAATCAAGCACAACAAGGAATTTATAAACCGATATTCTCAATCGAATCCATATGGAGATTATTCAAAGCTAAATTCAGTTAATTATATATACGAAGATGAAAGGTTAACGCGTCTCAATACAAAACGATCATTTTTGAACTATTTTGAATCTTACAAAAAGGAAATTAAAAAGTATATACGTCAGAATAGCATTCGTTATAAAAAAGCCACTAGTGCACAATTGTTTGAGTTAATAAAATATTGTGATGAAGTATCACACGATGAATAAAATAAGGAGTTTTTATGTTTTTTGCCTGTGGGTATTCTTACCTATGGTAGTTATTGGGCAACAGGATGAATATATTATTGACACATCATTTGACCAATTACAGTGGAAAGAATTTACCATCAAGGTTCAAAATAATTTCCCCGTTCGTTTCTATTATAATGCTGACAGCATTCCAGATTTTAAGGTTCGTGTGAGTACGGTGGGGCTGACACTTACTAAAGTGTTGGATGAAAACCTTTCCCAGCTTGGATTGAATTTCGTGTTTGATAAATCAGGACATATTTTTATTTCTAGAAATCTGATATATACCTCTCTTCCGGATAATTTATTTCTCATCACAACAGAAATAGAAAGCCCAACACATGATTCTTTGAAATCAAAACCAGATAAAGGTTCGGAATTTTTACAAACAAAAAAGGAGTATGTTCCTAAAATAGTTGTTATAGGGACAAAAAAGGAGGGTTTAAAAATCACTCATGCAACGGTAACAGGGTATGTACGACATTCAGAAAATGGTACGCCGATTATCAATGGTAATTTGTACATAGAAGAACTTCAGGATGGGACCACAACAGATGAAAATGGTTTTTATAGTATTAAGCTTAAAAAAGGGTCTTATACCCTTGTTGTAAGTAGCCTCGAGAGTGAGGAGGTAAAGTATAAAATGGAATTGTTATCAAGTGGAAATCTGAATATTAATCTCAAACCGCAATTATTTTTATTAGATGAATTTGTTGTTAGCTCTGATAAATATCACAATGTAAGGGGTTCACAAATGGGGTTTGAGAAACTGACCACCAAAACCATCAAGGAAATACCTGTTGTACTGGGAGAGAAAGATATTATTAAGGTAGCTCTTTTGTTGCCAGGTGTTCAGTCTGTTGGAGAAGGATCTACAGGTTTTAATGTTCGTGGAAGTCCTGCTGATCAGAACCTGTTTTATATCAACACTGTTCCTGTTTACAACTCCTCTCACCTGTTTGGATTTTTCTCAGCATTTAATTCTGATGCAGTGAGTGACTTTAGTTTATTGAAAAGCAATATACCTGCCAGGTATGGAGGTCGCTTATCTTCCATATTTGATATTTCAGCCAAATCTGGTAACATGCAATATTTTTCTGCACAGGGCGGAATTAGTCCTATAACCGCACGATTGGTAGTTGAAGGCCCCATTGTAAAAGAAAAAGCCAGTTATATGGTAGGGTTGCGTTCTACCTATTCTGATTGGGTACTTAAAATGGTAAAAGACCCGGATATAAAAAATAGCAGTGCTTATTTCGGAGATGCCATTGCTAATTTTACAATTAAACCAAATGCTAAAAATGAAATTAAACTATTCACTTATTATAGCTATGATGATGCAAATATTGCCGGCTTGACTCAAAATACTTATAGAAATGTAGGTGGATCAATTGGTTGGAATCATTTAGTGAAGGAAAAACATAGTTTGTCCCTTAATTTTACCACTGGTAATTATGCATTCGAAGATCAGAATATGGAATATGATCTGTTTGCCTATAAGGAGTCGTTTGCATTGAACCATACTGAGATAAAGGCTAGTTTTACTTTACGTCCCAATGATAAACATGCCATTACTATTGGTTTGAGTTCAATATTATATGAATTAGCAAAGGGTGATTTCCTTCCACTTAATACTAACTCTTCAGTTATTCCAATACAATTTGAACCTGAACAAGGTATTGAAAGTGGATTTTTTATCAGCGACCAATGGGATTTGTCACCCGATTGGCAAATAAGTGGTGGGCTTCGATTCAATACATATTCTTATCTGGGTCCAAAAACTGTTTACAAGTATAATGAAGGATTTCCGAAATCTATTGGAAATATTACTGATACCCTCAATTTTCAGAATAATGATGTGATCAAAACATACAATGGATTAGATTATCGCCTTGCAGCAAGGTATGCAGTAAGTGATAATATGTCGCTAAAAGGTAGCTATAACAGGCTTCACCAGTATATTTTTATGTTAACGAATACCATTGCCATTTCACCTACTGATGAGTGGAAATTATGTGATTATAATATTGAGCCAATGATTGGGGATCAGATTTCGTTGGGGGTATATTCAAATATTATTTCTGAAATCCTTGAAGTATCAGTTGAAGGATATTATAAAAATGTACAGAACCTGGTTGAATATAAGGATGGAGCTGAGATGGTAGCCAATGAAATTCCTGAAATTGATGTTATTCAAGGTAATTTGAAAGCATATGGAATAGAATTTATGGTTAAAAAACCATTGGGTAGACTTTCTGGTTGGATTAATTATACGTATTCCAGGTCTATTGTAAAGGTGAACAATGATATTACTGGTGAACAGAATAATTTCGGTAATCCCTATCCTGCAAATTACGATAAGCCACATGCTATGAACCTGGTGGCGAATTATTGGTTGACTAAACGTATAAGTATTTCAGGAAACATTGTCTATTCTACAGGTAGACCTATTACCTATCCTACCGCCATTTATTACCAGAATGGAATGAAACTGATCAACTATTCTGTGCGTAATGAATACCGCTTACCCGACTATTTCAGAATTGATGTTTCCATAAACATTGAAGGTAACCTGAAGGCAAAAAAGTTTGCCCATGGATCATGGAATATTTCTGTGTATAACCTTCTAGGACGAAAAAATGCATATTCTGTTTACTTTAAATCAGAAAACGGAATTATAAGAGGATATAAGCTTTCAATTTTTGGGAGCCCAATTTTTTCGGTAACTTACAATTTCAAATTGGGGAATTATGACAATTAGACTCTGGCATATGATCCTAATAATCTTGCTGCTATCATCAACAGCCTGTGTAGATGAATATTGGCCCAAGCTTGATAAATATGAAGATTTGTTAGTAGTAGATGGAATGATAACCAATTTCCCTGGTCCATATACCATCAAATTGAGCATTTCGTCCAGTGTAGATAATCCTATGTATATTCCATTTGGAGGTGCAACCATAATTATTGCTGATCATTTAGGTAATAATGAAATCCTTTCAGAAACAGATGAAGGAACTTATACGACTTCTCTATCTGGAATACAGGGAATTATTGGCAGGAAATACCGTATCGAAATTGAAACAGCTGATAACAAAAATTACAAATCTTCCTTTGTAGAGATGAAAACTCCTGTTGGTGTGGACTCAGTGTATGCTCTAACAGAATACAGACATAGCGAAGATCTGATTCACAACCTGGCAGGATACCAGTTTTACCTGGATACACAACCTGCTGAAACAAATAAAAATTATTTTTTATGGGATTTGATGGCCACATATAAATATAAGGCCGATTATAAGATTCGGTATATTTTCGAGGGTACACTGGAACCTTTTCCCAAACCTGATTCGTTACAAACTTCCTGGAAAACATACAAAGCACAGGAAGTCTTTACATCAGAGACTGGAAGTTTAGTTGAACCTGTCATTACCAGGTTTCCGCTTCACTATGTAACAACTGAAACAC
>DAOVYU010000106.1 GCA_030635465.1 Bacteroidales bacterium
CCTCAATCACATAACAATTCTGCCAAAATGGAGTTATTGTATTTCAAAGTGGGAAATAATGGGAAAAGTTGTTAACAAATGGTAAAAAGTGGGAAAATTATTTTATTTTTACTCCTTGAAATTTTAAGCACATGACTCATCTGACTTATACATACGAATGCAAGGTAGATTCAAAGGGACGGGTGTTGCTTCCTTCAAACCTGAAGAAGGAATTGCTCCCTGTTTTGAATGATGGATTTGTGATTAAAAAAAGTGTGTTTTACAATTGTCTTGAGTTGTATCCAAAAGCCGAGTGGGATGAGGAAATGACAGGAATTGACAAATTGAACCGCTTCGTTAAGAAAAATGTGGATTTCATTCGTCGGTTTATGGCTGGTGTAAAACCTGTTATCCTCGACAATAATGCACGTTTACTTATTCCGAAAGATCTGATGGCTTTTGCAAACATCGATAAAAATATAGTGATGACTTCACAAATCAATAAAATAGAGATTTGGGATAAGGAGAATTACGAAAAAGTGGTAGGCGATGATTCAACAGACTTTGGAACATTGGCCGAGGATGTGATGGGAGGAATGGAAAAAACCGACGAATAATGTATCACGAACCGGTTTTATTAAAAGAAAGCATAGCAGGTTTAAATATTAAAGGAGAAGGTGTCTACATCGATGCGACTTATGGTGGCGGTGGCCATTCCCGGGAAATTTTAAAACAAATTGAAAAAGGTTCTTTGATAGCATTTGATCAGGATCAGGATGCATTGATAAATGAAGCAGATGACGACAGGTTAATATTGATAAATCAAAACTTCAGGTATATGAAAAATTTCCTGAAGTTATACAAAGCAGTTCCTGTTGATGGCATTCTGGCCGACCTTGGAGTTTCTTCCTACCAGATTGATAAACCCGAACGTGGATTTTCAATGCGATTCGAAGGAACACTGGATCTTCGGATGAATCAAAAGAAAGATTTATCAGCAAAACAGGTAGTGAATGAATATCCGGTTGGTAGATTGAAAGAAATATTCTGGAACTATGGTGAATTGAAGAATGGATCAAGAGTAGCAATTGAGATAGAAAAAGCACGCAACAAAACAGAATTAACAACAACAAAACAATTACAGGAAGCAACAATTAAGTGTGCTCCAAAAGGCTTGGAAAATAAATTTTATGCAAAGTTATTCCAGGCCTTACGCATTGAAGTAAATGATGAATTGGGCTCATTGAAAGATTTATTAAGCCAGTCGGTGGACTTACTGGATAAAGGAGGAAGGTTGGTGGTTATTTCGTATCACTCTCTGGAAGACAGACTGGTTAAAAATTTCTTAAAATCAGGAAATTTTGAAGGCAATATCGAAAAAGATTTTTATGGGAATCCATTGGTTCAATTTAAGTTAATAACAAAAAAACCGGTAATACCAACCGAAGAAGAAATAAAAAGAAATCGCAGGGCTAGAAGTGCAAAACTAAGAATCGCGGAAAAAATATAATGGCAAAAGAAAAGAAGAAGAAGAAAGGAAATAACCATGCTACCAGGTCAGCTCAAAATATTCTGGGCGGTGCCTTCCTAACCCGGGAAAGTACGGCAAAACATCTTCCCTTCCTGCTATTCCTAGCTTTTGTAGCAATTATTTATATCGGCAATTCTTACTACGCAGAAAAAAATATTCGAAAGATTGAACGACTCCAAAAACAACTGAAGGAAATGCGCTACGAATATGTTACCAATAAATCACATGTAATGCAAAGTAGCAGACAATCACAGGTAGCCAATAGCTTAAAGAATAAGGGAATCAAAGAATCTACTGTTCCGCCAAATAAAATTGTTGTAGAAGAAGATTAACATGAAAAACAAAAACATCAAAAAAGATATTTTGTGGAGGGTATTTCTGATATACCTGTTCATGTTGTTATTTGGCCTGGCCATTATCATCAAAGTAATATATATACAGGTATATGAGGGAAAGGAGTTATTACAAAAGGCTCAAAAGCAAACCCTGAAATATTTCAATGTTGAATCAGTACGTGGTAATATTTATGCTTCAGATGGGAGTTTATTAGCTACTTCTGTCCCTATTTTTGATATTCGAATGGATGTAGCTTCCCCACTGATTTCTGATGCCTATTTTCTAAATCATATTGATGCACTTTCAAGGGAACTGGCCAATTTGTTTGGTGACAAATCCAAATCACAATATAAAAAACAATTGCAGAAACAGCGTAAAAAGAAAAACCGCTATTACCTTGTAAAAAGAAATATTACTTATAATCAGCTTAAGAGGATTAAAACTTTTTCCATATTTGAAAGAGGCAAATATAAAGGCGGATTAATCATCATTCCAAAAACAAAACGACAAAAACCATTCGGCTTATTAGCAGAAAGAACCATCGGATATGAAAACCCCAACGAAAATTTATTTGTGGGTGTAGAAGGCTCATACAGTGAATATTTGAGTGGGAAAAATGGCAAACAACTACGGCGAAAAATAAACAATGGTGACTGGGTACCAATTTTTGATGAAAATGAAATTGAACCTGAAGATGGAAAAGATATCATTACAACCATTGATTTAAACGTTCAGGATGTTGCAGAAGCTGCTTTGTATAATCATTTAATTGAACACCAGGCCAAATGGGGTTGTGCTGTTTTGATGGAAGTAAAAACAGGTGAAATTAAAGCCATTGCCAATCTTACAAAAGATAAGTCGAGCGGTAAATATTATGAGACTTATAATTATGCAGTTGGTTCCAGCATTGAACCAGGCTCTACTTTTAAGCTTCCATCCATGATTGCCCTATTTGAAGATGGCCTAGAAAATTTGCAAGATACCGTTGATATAGGAAAAGGCTTTGCAGTTTATTCCGGACTCACCATTCAAGATGTGCACGGGATTCGCGACGGTCGGGTTTCCATTAAAGAAGTGTTTGAGAAATCATCCAATGCAGGAGTGTCACAACTGGTATACGACAAATATGTTACACAACCTCAGCGATACATAGACAGGTTGTATGACATGTCTCTCCATGAAAAATTAGGGATTGAAATACCAGGAGAAGGAAAGCCATTTATTAAGGACACTAAAGACAAAAGCTGGTCAAAAGTATCGCTGCCATTTATGTCGATTGGATATGAAATCCTGCAAACTCCATTGCAAATCCTAACCTTTTACAATGCAGTTGCCAACAATGGTAAAATGGTAAAACCCATGTTTGTTAAAGAGATCCAAAGTGCCGGAAAGACCATAAAAACTTTTGAAACAGAAATATTAAATGGCTCTATCTGCTCCCAAAGTTCACTTGATAAAGCTCACTTGATTCTGGAAGGGGTTATTAAAAATGGTACTGCTACCAGTTTGAACAAATCACCATATAAAATCGCAGGGAAAACGGGTACTGCACAAATAGCCAATAAAAGCAGCGGTTACGATAAAACAAACTACAATGCATCATTTGTAGGATATTTTCCGGCTGATGAACCCAAATACTCTTGTATTGTTGTTGTAAGCCGTCCCTCAACTGGTAGGTATTACGCTAGCTCAGTGGCCGTTCCTGTTTTTAAAGAGATTGCTGATAAAGTATATGCTACTAATCTCGATATACATCAGGATAAAGAAATAGAAGAACCAAATACAAACTATCCCATCTACGCAACTGGCTATCAAAAAGATCTGGAACAGATTTATCAAACACTGGACATTCCACTGGACTCATTAAGTACAAATGCTGAATGGGCTATTGCTCTGAAATCAGATAGTTCAGTTAGGCTGGACACACGGATTATCAAGGAAGGATTGGTACCCAATGTTAAAGGAATGGGAGCAAAAGATGCCATATATGTTTTGGAAAATCTTGGGCTTATTGTAAGACTTAAAGGACGTGGGTTTGTAAGAGAACAATCGCTTTCCCCAGGTGCCAGGATTAAAAAAGGGAATATGATTTATTTAAGATTAGCTGTTTAAAAGATTGAAAAAGTTAAGTGACATATTAAAAGGAGTTGAAATTGTTAAAACCATTGGGTCAACAAATATTGATATTAATTCAATTCAATTTGACTCTCGAAAAATTAATAACGGAGATTTATTTATTGCTATTAAAGGTACACAAGTAGATGGTCATACTTTTATTCAGAAAGTTATTCATTCAGGTGCAATAGTAATTATCTGTGAAGTTTTACCCGAGCAGCAAAATGAAGTTGTTTATATCCAGGTTAATAATAGTTCAAAAACACTGGGTATAATCGCATCCAATTTTTATGAATTTCCTTCATCAAAGCTCAAATTAGTTGGTGTTACAGGAACCAATGGCAAAACAACCATCGCCAGTTTGTTATTCGAGCTATTTCAAAGTATGGGTTATCCATCAGGATTGTTATCCACCATTCAAAATAAGATTGAGAACAAAATAGTTACGGCTACCCACACAACTCCGGATCCCATCCAGATCAATAAATTATTGGGCCAAATGGTGAATGAAGGATGTGAATATTGTTTCATGGAAGTGAGTTCACATTCCATTGATCAGGACAGAATTGCAGGGCTGGTATTTACAGGTGGGATATTTACTAACCTGAGCCATGATCACCTTGACTACCATCTAACTTTTGATAACTATTTGAAAGCTAAGAAAAAATTCTTTGATGAATTACCAGCGAATGCATTTGCATTAATCAATACAGATGACAGAAATGGTAAGATCATGCTACAGAACACAAAAGCCATTAGAATGTCGTATAGTCTTAAAGGTGTTTCTGACTTCAAATGTAAAATCATTGAAAACAACTTTGATGGCCTTCTATTAAAAATCAATGGACAAGAATTCTGTAGCAACCTGATTGGCAGCTTTAACGCCTATAACCTTTTGGCAGTTTATGCAGCTGCTATATTGTTAGGTGAAAAACCTGAAGAAGTGCTTACTACATTGAGTAACCTGAAAACGGTTGAAGGCAGATTCGATTATATCCGATCGGTAAATAACATTATTGGAATTGTTGACTATGCACACTCACCAGATGCTTTACAAAATGTGTTGAATACAATTGATTCCATCAGGACACACAATGAAACATTGATCACTGTTTTTGGTGCAGGTGGTGATAGGGATAAACAAAAACGTCCGATCATGGGTAAAGTTGCCTGTGAGAAAAGTGATAAAGTAATCCTTACATCAGATAATCCCAGGTCGGAAGTACCTGAAGAAATTATGAAAGACATTGAAAATGGTATTGGGGGAGAGTATTTGAACCGCGTAATTTCAATCACAAACAGAAAAGAAGCTATAAAGACAGCCTGTTCATTTGCCCGGAGTGGCGATATCATTTTGGTGGCAGGAAAAGGTCATGAAAAATACCAGGAAATTGAAGGTATTAAACATCCTTTTGATGACAAAG
The DNA here is from genome assembly GCA_030635465.1 of Bacteroidales bacterium. Lineage (GTDB taxonomy): Bacteria > Bacteroidota > Bacteroidia > Bacteroidales > JAADJA01 > JAADJA01. Next base: position 5,386 of record DAOVYU010000106.1, read on the forward strand.
AAATTTTGAAAAACTACTTATTAACAAATATAAACTCGAACTAGCGTATGTTCTATTATTTGTTTTCATATTTAGACGAAACCTTTAATGTCCCAGGAGCAG
>DAOVYU010000107.1 GCA_030635465.1 Bacteroidales bacterium
ATAATATGACCCTTTTATAAATAGAATTATTTATGGCTTTAGAAATAAATATTGACGGCAATTCTTCCAGCGTAGAATTACTTAGTAAAGATGGCAACAAACATCAGATTAAAATTGATGGAAAGTTGTTTGAAGTTGACCTGGTAATGGTAGAAAAAGGAGTTTATTCAATTATTTACAAGAATAAATCCTATAATGTTGAATTGATTCAAGGTCGTGAACCGAAAACATACACAATCAACACCTTATATAATTCCTACGATATAGATATTATGGATGCGGAGGCAAAATATCTGAAAGGGAGAAAACAAGATGAATTGGATGATGATAGCGCAATTTCATCACCGATGCCAGGAAAAGTAGTGAAAGTGTTGGTAAAAATAGGCGATAAAGTAAAATCTGGCGATACAGTTATTATTATATCTGCCATGAAAATGGAAAGTGAATACAAGGTTAAAAGAGATCGACTCATCAAAGATATTCTTGTAAAAGAAGGTGATACAATAGATAGTCATCAACCATTAATCATTATTGAATAAAACAACCGACGTCGAACCATAAGATAAGCAATATGTCATTAGAAGAAAAATTTAAACATTTTGAAGAAAGAAATAAACTGGCCGAATTAGGTGGCGGAAAAGAACGGATAGAAAGACAACACAAAGCAGGACGGAAAACATCCAGAGAACGAATTAAATTTTTGATGGACCCAGAGACTTTTGTGGAAGTTGATAAATTTGTTACTCACCGCGCCACCGATTTTGGGATTGATAAAAATAAAATATTAGGGGATGGTGTTGTTGCTGGATATGGAAAAATTGATGGACGATTGGTTTATGTTTTTGCACAGGATTTTACAGTTTTCGGTGGAACACTTAGTAGAGCCAATGCCGACAAAATTATAAAAATAATGGATCTGGCCCTTAAAATGGGAGCACCAGTTATTGGATTGAATGATTCAGGTGGAGCCCGGATTCAAGAAGGGGTTGAAAGCCTTGCAGGCTATGCAGATATATTTTATCGTAACACTATCGCTTCCGGAGTAATTCCACAAATATCAGCTGTATTGGGACCATGTGCTGGTGGTGCAGTTTATTCTCCTGCCATTACCGATTTTATAATGATGGTTAAGAACACCAGTTATATGTTTGTGACTGGTCCGGATGTAATTAAAACAGTTACACACGAAGAGGTAACAAAGGAAGATTTAGGTGGTGCTATGACCCATAATTCAAAAAGTGGTGTTGCACATTTTGTTGCTGAAGATGATGAGCAAGCCATGATGATGATCCGTGAATTATTTAGTTTCATACCTTCCAATAACATGGAAGATCCACCCATGAAACCGTGTACAGATGACATTCATCGGGAAGATGAACGAATGCAAAATTTTGTCCCGGATGATCCAAACAAACCATATGATATGAAAGAGATCCTCAATATGGTTGTTGATGAACACAACTTTTTTGAGGTAATGCCTTATTATGCACAAAATATCATTGTAGGATTTGCCCGAATGGGTGGAAGATCAGTGGGTATTGTTGCCAATAAACCTAATAACCTGGCTGGTGTATTGGATATCAACTCATCAATAAAAGGTGCCCGTTTTGTACGCTTCTGTGATGCATTTAATATTCCCATTGTAACTTTTGTTGACGTCCCGGGTTTCCTACCAGGTACCACTCAGGAATTTGGTGGAATTATAAAGCATGGTGCTAAATTGCTGTATGCTTTCGCTGAAGCAACTGTTCCTAAAATTACTATTATAACTCGTAAGGCTTATGGTGGTGCGTACGATGTGATGTCGAGCAAGCACATTGGAGCCGATGTGAATTTCGCTTTCCCAACAGCCGAAATTGCTGTAATGGGACCAGAAGGAGCGGTGAATATTATTTTCCGTGATAAACTCAGTGATGACGATAAGGCCAAAGCTGTTGCAGATTATAAAAAGACCTTTGCAAGTCCTTATAAAGCTGCTGCTTTAGGTTATGTTGATGAAATTATTTATCCGAAGCAAACTCGGTTTAAGATAATTCAAGCACTGGAAATGACTCAGAATAAGGCGAAATCACATCCGCCTAAGAAGCACGGAAATATTCCTTTATAAAGAATTTACGCTTTAGAAGCGTTTTCGTTTTCGTATAATTGTTTGTAAAGTAGTTCTTTTTCTTCCTTTACTTGCTCAATAGTCTGATCTAATACGGAATTAAGTTTTTCAACCAGGGTTGGTACCTCGTCAACATTTATATTATCTCTGGTATTATTTTCTAATCTACGTATATCCTGCTTAATATCATTTACACAAAATATATCTACAGACGATTTTAACTTATGGGCTAATCGACTAACACCATCCAGATCGTTCTTCTGAAAGCATTTGTTTAATTCGCTTAAACTTTCAGGAGTGGCTTGCAAAAATATTTTTACCATTTGAAAAATAGCTTTTTGGTCTCCTCCCAGCATTTCATTCAGGTTAGTCAGATCAAATAATTTTTTAGAATCCATTGATATTGTGGTTTATATTTATTTGCGTTAGTTAAAACAATAATGTTGATACACGTTATTTAGGTTAGCAACTTTTATACCATTCTTCCAATTGCCTGTGGATAAATAATTTAACCTAATTATTAAAATTATTAATTTCTCTATTTGACAAAGCAATTATACATACTTGGAAAAATAACACTTAATTAGTCAATAATTATAATCTGGATCCAACATATATTCGTTTTTCCGATAAACCTAAATTTCATTGTTTTTAATCATTCGGTGGATGGTTGATTTACCTATATCAAGCTTTTTAGCTACTACCATTACATTATTATTGTATTTCTGCAGGTAATATTTTACAATCTTCTGTACGTATCCAGTTAATGTATCTTCTTCTAATAAAAAGTCGCTTTTTGCATTGGTTGAATTAAAAGTAATATGATCTTCTTCAAGTATCCCTGAATTTGTCAGGACACATGATAATTCCATTACAGCTTTTAATTCCCTAACATTTCCCGGAAACGGATATTTTAGCAATTTGCTCTGGGCTTTTGCTGAAATTTCCATTTTATCCAGTTTATTTTCTTTACAGAAATCATCTACGAAAAATTTTGCAAGAATTAAAATGTCATTTCCGCGATATCTCAATGGTGGAATCTCAATGGGCAATCCAAGTAATCTATAATACAGGTCCTCCCTAAAATTTCCTTTTTGTACTTCTTTCGATAGGTTTCTATTGGTTGCTACTACAACCCGAGCATCAAATTTAATTGGCTTATTACCACCAACACGAGTTAGCTCCTTCTCCTGAATAACCCGTAACAATTTTGCCTGCATACTCATATCCATCTCACCAATCTCATCCAGAAAAATGGTTCCTTTGTTGGCCATTTCAAACTTACCAATCTTCCTTGAATTAGCTCCTGTAAACGCCCCCTTTTCATGACCAAAAAACTCACTTTCGATTAATTCACTAGGTATTGCTGTAACGTTTATTGGCACGAACGAATGTTTAACTCTTATTGAATTATAATGTATCGCTTTAGCAACCAGTTCTTTTCCAGTTCCTGTCTCCCCATAAAGTGAAACAGTGATATTGGTAGTAGTTGCTTTCTCTATCAATTTAAAAATCTGCTTTATAGCAGGACTAGTACCCCGAATTATCTTTTTGAATTCATATTTTTTACCAATCTCCTCTTTTAATTCGTTGATCTCCTCTTTTAATTCGAGTCTTTCCTTAATGTTTTTTAATGTATTCCATAATCGTTCCTTAGTATCTTCATCTTTTACAAAATAATCGTATGCACCGTCTTTGAGCAACTTTACAGCTGTAGCTACATCTTCCTGTCCTGAAACTATTACTATAGGTATATCCTGATTGTATTCTTTTACTTTTTTGATTACTTCAAAACCCGACATATCGGGAAGTGAAAAATCCAGAGATATTAAGGATGGTGACTGATACAGGTTTTTCAAACATTCCTCACCAGTATCAAATTTGACTACTTCATTATCTGGATTTAATGACAAATGATATTTTAGCATTTCTCCATATAATGGATCATCCTCAACAATAAATATCTTAAAAGGGTTCATATAAGCAAATATTTCGTTTCGAATTTACAACTTTTATTGCAATTTTCCCAAAATGAGAAAATTATTTTCTACAATTAGCACAATTTTATAATTCACAATGCAAATAACTGTTTTGCAATAAGTTTCATCTCAAGCATGAGATTAATCTAATTTTTATCACTTCATACTAAGAATTAATGGATTCTTACGAAAAACCATAACTAATTGTTACATAAAAATTTATGGTGCCTGATGAAATTATCTGGGATTATTTTTCTGTTTGATTTATTTCCCATATTTAGAAATTCCATTCAGCTTCATTTTGAAACACTTAACCAATTTGGGAAATCCGATTTCAGTTCAAGAATATTATTCAATAGACGTTTAATTTTAATTGTTAAATTTGACCGTTTGATAAATCTTCAAATTTTCGATGATTAGAAAAATCCTTATTATAATAGGTAAAATGTTTTTGTATTTTATTCTATCTCTATTATTCCTTATAACTATAGAATATATTACCTGTCCGATTTACAATTTTACTTCGACAAATCCATTTAGTGGGGATCACTTTTTCAATCCTTATTCAAAAATGGATAGTTCCTATTGGCGAAAAGCCAATTTCCAGATACAATCTTATGCCTGGAAAGGTATTACTTCTGGCAGGGGAAATACAAATGAGAAAATACATGAAATCTATAGCAGATTAGGATATGATATCATAGCCACATCAGATTACCAGAAAATAAACCGTTACCGACAGGAATTTCCTGATTATATCCCAGTATATGAACACGGTTATGGAATAAAAAAGAATCACCAGGTATTGATTGGAGCTCAAAAGGTGTTGTGGAGAGACTATCCGTTTTTTCAGACCATTCACAATAAGCAACATATATTAAACCTTCTGAAGGCAGATAATGAATTGGTATATATTGCTCATCCAAAGTTAAGACATGGATATCAACCTGCTGATATGCAAAGTTTGGGTAATTATGATGGAATCGAAGTCTTAAACAATTACCGTACATCTTTGGAACACTGGGATGCAGCCTTATCAACCGGAAATTATGTGACTATCCTTGGAAATGATGATGCCCATGATATTACGAATCCAGATGAAATAGGTCATCATTGCACATTTATTCAATCAGCTACGACAAATAGAGCTGATATTCTGGCCGCTATGAAATCAGGAAATGCATTTGGTGCCATGATTTATCGTCCGAATGGTGAGCCGTTTGAAACTAAGATTGAACGTACAAAGGTGCTTCCCATTCTTAAAGCTGTAAAGATTTCAAATGATACATTGTTTGTAGATACCGATTCCATTGCCCGTGAATTCAGATTTATTGGTCAAAATGGAAATAATCTGCTAACGGAAAATCATA
>DAOVYU010000068.1 GCA_030635465.1 Bacteroidales bacterium
GTATTTCCAGAAATCGTTGTGCATTATTTACTGTAGCTCTTATTTTTTGCTGATTGCGAATGATTGAAGCATCCAATAATAATTCCTGAATTTTGTCTTCATCAAAATTTGCAATTTTTTCAATTTCGAAATTCTCAAAAGCTTTTCTGAAGCCCTCCCGTTTTTTAAGCACAATGGCCCAGCTCAACCCTGCCTGGAATGCATCCAACACCATAAACTCAAAATGTTTTTGATCATCATGTACTGGCACACCCCACTCTTTATCATGATATTCTATCATCAAAGGATTATCATTTGGCCATGAACAGGTTTTCTTTTCACTCATATTATTCGAAGTTTATGTTATCCGGGTGAATTAAAGATACTACCACTCCTTTGGTACAATCACCATTACTTGTTGCAGTCACTGGTTCAGCCGTCCCTTTTATAAAAAACAAATTTTTATTATCAGCAGGCCAGATCTTTTCAAATATTGGGTCTTTATTTTCATCAATCCTGACTTCTATAAACATTCCATTTCGAACATCCTGCAAATAAAATTTACTTTTGGAATAATAATCAGAACGGATAGAGTCACTATTGAAATTTAGGATATAACCTTTCACCAATACAGCCGATTTTTCCCAATCATTAACATATTCGCAAGAACCCTGACAATATTGGAATACATCAGCAACTGTCATAAAATCAGCATCCAGGATTATTGGTTCTTGTTCTTTATTACAAGCACTTAAAACTAAAACAAGTAACAAAACCAAAAGTTTGGATCCTGTTTTTTTATATTCAGATTGTATCCTCATTGATCTTTTGTTTTTTATTTCTGATATCGAAGCTCTTTTTTAGGTTTAATTTTTATGCCTATTCCAAAACTTGTTAAATGTACTTTTTGGTAATATTCCAACAGCGTAAAATTTACATCCTCCTGCAAATAAATATAGTCATACCGTCCAAAAAGATAATAATCGACTGAAGCTTGTGAATACCATATAAATTTTAGTTCAACTCCTGAATTAAAGCCCTTTTGTGTTTCAGCATAATCAAACTCATCATTGGAAATGCTTACAAAAGAATAACCTGCAAAAACCAGTGGATTGATACAAAACCAGTGATTTATTTTAAAATTGTAATTTAAATTTACCTTTGGCTTATATACAATTGTCCTGGCCGAAGAATTACTCCTCGAAAGGTAATCCAAATGAAATGACGCACCACCATACAGACTTTTTATAATTTGATGATTGTAAGCAGCTCCAATCTCAACAACACCATTATACAGGTAAAAAAAACCTTTGTAGGTTTGTGATAATCCCAGATCAATGGTGACATTTCTCTTTTCCTGGGCTAACAAAAAAATACAGGAAAAAAGTGCAACTGTAAGAAAAATACCTGCTTTTTTCAAACTAAAATAATTTATCGATTTCTTTCAATTCAGTGTCTGAAAGCTCTTTTCGGTCACCCATTAAATCTGTAATGAATGTCATTTTTGCTGCTGCTTCTGTTACCTCCATTCGATCATAAGCCTGAAGCAGACTGTCTCCTACAGCTAATACACCATGATTTTCCAGTAAGATAACATTTCCATTTAAACTTGCTTCAGCAACAACATTAGCCAGGTCCTTTGTCCCCATCAAACGATAAGCTGCTTTTACCGGAGTTCCGATTACAGCCCATGCTTCACCAGCCAGGTTAGTTTTAATTTCTTTTTTGGAGATACAAAAACTGGTGGCAAATACAGGGTGTGCATGAACAATAGCTTTTACATCGGGTCGTTGGTGATAAATAGCCAGATGCATTTTACTCTCCATACTGGGTTTTAAATGAGGTGTTTGATTTTCTCCTGACATTGAAAGGACTCCTATTCCATCAGCTTTTATTAATGCTTTATCCGTCTGGGATGGAGTTATAAATACCTGATTTTCTAACTTAAAGCTAATATTTCCACCCGAGGTGGTAGTTAACCCCTGGGCATATAACCTGCGCATAAAATAGGCAACATCTTCTTTGACTTGATTAGCATTCATTAAACAAATAGGTTTTTGACAGATTCAGCATTTGGCTGAATAATTCCTTTTTCGGTAATAATACCTGTAATTAAGTCTGCGGGAGTAATATCGAAGGCAGGATTTAAGGCTTCAGAACCAGGATTACATACCCAAATTCGGGTTATTTTCCCAGACGCATCAGGTCCGTCCTGTAATAATATTTCCTGAATATCACGTTGCTCAACTGGAATTTCTTTGCCAGATGGGCAATTCATATCAAAAGTTGACAATGGTGCTGCTACATAAAATGGAATATTATATTTTTCAGCAACGATGGCTTTTTCCAGAGTTCCTATTTTGTTTGCTACATCTCCGTTTGCTGCAATTCTATCAGCTCCGACTATCATCATATCAATTTCTCCTTGCGACATATAATAGGCACCGGCATTATCCGAAATAATCACATGAGGGATGTTCTCATTTTTCAACTCCCAGGCAGTTAATTTAGCACCTTGACCCCTTGGACGGGTTTCATCAACATACACATACAACTTCTTTCCAGCTTCTTTAGCCATATAAATGGGTGATAACGCACTTCCATAATCTACAAATCCAAGCCATCCGGCATTGCAATGTGTCTGAATCCGAAAACCATCCTCAATAAGCTCATTTCCATATTCTCCAATCTTTTTAGATGAAGCTATATTTTCATCAGCAATTTTTTGTGCTTCTAAGATAGCATATCCTATTGATTCTTTGCCGGCTTCAAAAACCCGATTTACAGCATAAAACAGGTTATAGGCTGTCGGACGGGTTGCTTCAATTTCTTCTTTTGCTTTGGCTATATGGTCTTTATCATTCATCAGCTTGGCTTCCATATAAGCTTGAGCCATAGCAAAGGCTGCTGCTGAACCAATAGCACCAGCACCTCTGATGATCATATTTTTTATGGCAAAACAAGTTTCATTATGGGTTACCGCTTCAAATATCTGAAATTGAAAAGGTAATAAAGTCTGGTCAATCATAAATACAGTTGATCCTTCCATCCAGACAGTTCGGTAATGTTTTCCGTTAACGTGCATTATTTTTTTATGAATTTAAATGATTTTGCATCATATTCATTTCCAATTTTTAATAAATACAACCCACTTTCAAATCCGTTTAAATTAAAGGTTGTTTCCTTTTCAGATAACATTTTCCTAATGAGGAATCTTCCTTGTGTATTGAAAATGGATGCAGTATAATTACCTTTAATCTCATCATGAGCGATTATCTTTAAAACATCCTTAACAGGATTGGGCTGGAAAATGAATTTCTGCTCCAACCCAAATTCATCAACCAGAGTCAATGGTAAAACATTAATGTAGCCCTGTTCTGTTTTCGTATCTGAACCATATGGATTAGTTGCTGTTAATGAAACAGCAAAAGCTCCTTCAGATTCATATGCAATAGTAGGATTCTGATCATTGGAAACTGTTGGATTTCCTCCTTCAAAAATCCAGTCCCAACTTATGGGATTATTCTGGGATAAATCAGTGAAATCCGCACTTTCTCCAATCTGAATGGTTGTAACATTGGCAATAAAATCAGCAATAGGTGGATCGGTTGACTGCTCGAATTCAATTACCGTAACATAATCTGGTCCCGGCATGCTAACAACCGCAGTATTTGTAGCAGGACAATAGTCAAAATATGTAGGGGTCGCAGGTAATTCAACAGCCTCGTCATCACGTATAAGGTGTCCCGGAGCATCATTTATTGAAAGAGACAATACAATTGGTTTTCCTTCAATATCATATTTAATTTGAACCGGATTTCCATATTGGGTATAATAATCGGTACTATTGATTGCGCCGGTTTCAGGATCAACATTGATAACCGTTTTAGAGCTATAATTGATTATCCCAAACTCATCCTCAGTAGAATTATAAGCTAATCTTAACGGGCCATCACCATTACTTGAAAATGTTCCAACCACGGATGAATTCGCTCCATCAACGTTAATAATGGAATAGCTGTCGCTGTTATAGTTAGTAACGGCAGCATACTCACCGGTTTCATTAAAAGCTATCTTCAGTGGAAAAGTTCCCACAGGCAGGTTAGCCACAATTTGTTGTTGTATAATATCTATGACCTGAACCTTGTCCTCAAAACTAACTGCTACTAAAATATATTGTCCTGTTGGATCAACCTCCACACTGCTTCTCACACCAAATGCTGCCCATGACAGTCCGATCACTCCTGTTGGTATCTCCACAATTTCAGAACTTAAAGCTCCATTCAGTTCTACAAATGAAACCGAGTTTCCTTTTAAATTCCCTATATAAGCATAAGCATCATCCGGACTAATAGCAACCATCAACGGTCTTAGCCCGGTTTGAACAGATGTTACAAATTCATTGGTTGTCAAATCAATCAGCTTAATGGTGTTCAAATCATATCCGCCCATAATAGCCCACTGTGAATCATAAGTAATACCAATAGCATCACTTTTTTCACCTAAAAATATGATGGTATCAACTGAGTAGGTTGCTAAGTCAATAATAGACATGTTTTCGGAAAGTGAATTCGAAGTCACAGCTTTAGTCCCATCGGGGGAGATGGCAATTCGATAAGGAGTATCGCCTTCAGGGGGCCAGCCGCTAAGTTTTTTCCCATTAAACTGAATATCAGAAGGATCGGTAAAATCAAAGAAATAGACACCTTCATATCGTAAAGGGTCATATCCTATAGCAATGTTCTCAACTGGTGATACACAGCCAAAATCCTGAGAATATCCCTGGAGCTGATCCAGCATTGTTTCGCTTGCAAAATCCATAATTGAGAACCTGTATTGGCCATTAATGGCATATTGATGGTCAAAGGAGGTGCCTATCCAGAAAGGTGTATATGTTTGTGTAAAAACAACAAAATCAGAGGTTTCAAAACGTACTATAGCACTGGAATTATTCCCGATTCCAATAAAAGCCTTACTACCATCCATATTAACACTCATATCATAAGTAGCAAGATAGTTTTCAGTAATTTCAACGGTTTCGGTAACGGTTTGTGTTAAATTATCAATCTGGTAAACATTGAACACATTATTGTAGTCGCTCAAAGCAATGGTCTTACTTCCATCACCGGATAATCCCACTACTTTGCAATTGGGTATGTCCGTGACACTGTACTCAATACTCCCTGTTGATGTGTTGATAAATAGAACTTCGTTATCCGAATTCCCAACAATGATATGATTTCCGTCAGATGAGACTTTAAAACGGGAAAATTTAAAGCTGCTTCTTCCTCCTGTTGAAACCCAGGAAAAAGTTATTAAATAAATAGGGAAGTTAGTAATTGGATTTAATTGTACAAGATTTTCCAGATCAAGCACTTCACATTGATCATTGATATCGCAGGCTATATAGGCAAAATTTCCATCCGGACTAACTTCAACAACACAAGGTTGCGCTCCTGAAGGAGTTGTGAATATTCCCGCTATACTATAGTCATTTAGATCAATCACATAAATTTCATCCCCAAATATACATGGAACAATTGCATATTCATCAGTAACAACCACATCGCATGGATAATTTCCAACTTCAATTATGGCTTCGGGCTCCATAGTTTCCCAATCAAATACGGTCACATTATCGGTTCCGCCATTACAAACTAAAATCTTTGTTCCATCTTTTATGAAAGATGATCGAAATAAAAAATCACCCTCCGGATCAACTCCCGGATTGATGTCAGTTTGCAGATCAGATGAAAATGAGGGATCCATAAAATCCAGCAAGGTCTGACCTTTTTCTACAATAATTGTTGTGGGCTGTGGTTCATTCTGAACATCTATGTCAAATGGTTCATTCTGAGCATAAACAAAGAAAAAACAAAGGACAAAAAGAGCGCTCAGTGTAATTTTTTTCATTCTTCCTAAAACTTAATAATTAGTAATGGGCTAAGATAATAAAAAGAATATTATTAAGTCGTAACAAAAAAGTCTTGCCGTAGGCAATCTCCACAGAGGTACTTCATATCTTTAAAGAAATGCTTAAAATTATTTCTGTATTAGTACCTGAAAATAAATGAGGATGTTATAAAAGTCATTTTCACGAAATGCAACCAAGTCTTTGCATCATTGTCACAAAGATTTTTCCTTTTGTTATCAATACTTTGTAAACTTTGCGACAACAATAATAAATTTTAAAGACAACCTCGTTAAATTATTAATCCATTAAAATGAGCTTGCCTGTTTTTTCAAAATGACCAATATTTAACCAATAGAAATAAATTCCGTTTTTTACTTTTATACCATTCTCATCTTCACCTTTCCAGATAAAGCTATGTCGACCAGCCGAAAGTCTTTCATTGGTAAAAGCGTATACTTTTTGTCCACTAAAATTATATATCTCAAGGTTTACATTGGATATTTGCAGAAGTTCAATATCTATAGTCGTAAAACTGGTAAATGGATTTGGATAATTTGTTACAATAATTTCAGATTCATTCA
>DAOVYU010000064.1 GCA_030635465.1 Bacteroidales bacterium
CAGCCTTATAATTCTACTCCATGGAGCTATTCTGGAACAGAAAGTGTTGTTTCAATGCCTGCAGATGTTGTAGACTGGATACTACTAGAACTGCGGGATGCCTCAGATATAGGTTCTGCTACACCTGCCACTATTTTAGTTCGGCAAGCAGCATTTTTAAAGGCTGATGGTTCTATAGTTGATATAGATGGAGTTTCATTACCTTATTTTCCTTATTCCGTAGTTTCTCAACTATTTGTTGTTGTATGGCAAAGAAACCATCTAGGTATTATTTCCCATTTTCCATTAATCGAAACTGCCGGAATTTATGATTATAATTTTGCAACTCAAGCCGACCAGGTATTAGGCAGTTTAACCGGATATAAAGAGATTGCCCCTGGTATATATGGAATGGCAGGAGGAGATGGAAATGCAGATGGAACAATTGATTTGCAGGACAAAACAATCACCTGGGAAGTGCAGTCAGGAAATACAGGTTATTTAATGGGGGATTATAATCTTGATTCACAAGTAACCAATAAGGATAAAAATGATATTTGGATAAATAATGAAACTAAAACCGAGCAGGTTCCTGATTAATTTTCCATACAGAATTTGCTGATCAGTTGGCTTACCTCGGTTCCAAATTCATTACTGAAACCTAGTGCATTGGCTTGCTCCAGATCCTGACAAGCAAGATTTATACTATCTAAACTGACATAGATCAAAGCCCTGTTTTTATATGCAAATGAATTATCCGGATTTAATTGGATGGATTCCTGAATATCTTTCATTGCACCCTCTAAATTGTTTAATTTGTATTTAGCGTATCCACGATTATTCAATACAAAAGCATTCTCACCATCACTATTTAATTCCAAATATTTGTTGTAGTCATTAATCGCCCCTTCATAATTTCCTGTTTTTTCTAAAACATAATATCCGCGATTAATATATGCGTCTTTATAACTTGGATCTAATTCAATAACCTTATTAAAGTCGTTCAAAGCTTTGTTATATCTCTTTAAAGTGCCAAAACACAAAGCACGTAAATAATAGGCATCAGTATAATTATTATCTAAATTTATGGCCTCATCAAAATCTTTTATGGCACTTACATAATTCTTCAATTGGTATTTTGCACTGCCATTTTTAAAGTAATGAGATGCACTATTTTGACGACAAGAAACATTCAAAATCAAAATGGCAATAAAAAGAAAAGTAAGGTACTTAAAACTTGTTTGGATTTGGATCATAGTTTACTTCTTTATGATTTGACAAAATTAAAAAAATAAATTAGTTATTGGTACTTACTTTTCATTAACTGCTAAACCTAAATTTTTCAATTTTTTTATTATCCAGGGTCGTAAAGTGACTCATTAAATTGGCAGTTAAGCAGGAGTGAACAGGTAGTATCCCGATTAATTCACCAATATTAAAAAAATCAAAATTATCAAAAGTAGTTTTTATGATCCCATGCTCTTGAGAGACACTCGCCAGATATGTATTTGTGAGCGGCATACCCCAACCTTTCTCATGAATTTTTACAACCAAACCTAAATTGTTCCCTTTAATATTATCTTTTATTGATTCTGTTGAAAAATGAATACCTCCACCGTAAATTACTATTTCATTTCTAGATGGATGTTTTGCCACAATAGGGCAGGCCTGGGCAACGGCAATTTGCTTGTAATTGCACGATCCAAGATAAGATTGCATTACATCATAAAAGACGAAATTTCCCGGTCTGATTTCATCGACACCATTAAAATCAGTTGCTAAGCTACACGTTGGAGTATCTCCAACTGAAATAATGCAATCTGGAAAGATGTTAGAAACTATTTTTTTTACCTGCTGTAATTGTTGAATTGAATGTTTGTGAATATTGAGTATCTCTTTTGTATTTTGAGAGTCATATGAATGACCGGCATGTGTCAAAACACCAGTAAATGTTAAATGTTTTGAGTTTTTTATAAGTGAAGCTATTTCTTTAATAATTTTAGCATCATCAGAGGAAAGACCCGTTCGATGGTAACCCGTATCAATTTTTATATATATTCCCGATTTGAATTTTAAATTGTCAATTAAAAACTTTGTTGTTTCAACTGATTCCAATAGTAAGTGAAGGTTTATTTTTTTGGCCAGTTTATTAAGGCTATCAATTTCCAAAATATTGACTGGGAATGCAATAAGGATATCTTTCCAACCTGCATTGGCAAAATATTCGGCCATCTGAATTGAAGAAACAGTGATGCTTGTTATTCCTGATTCAGCAAACCAGTTTCCAATTTCAGCTGATTGATGTGTTTTAAAATGTGGACGAAAATTTACTTGATTTTTGTTGGCCTTTTCTGCCATGTATTTAATATTCTGTCGACACTTGTATTCGTCAAGCAATAATGTTGGTATACGGATATCCACTTGTAGGTAGTATTTATTTTGAAGTAAAGTTAAAAGAAAAACTTTACAATTTAAGTAGATTAATTTAGTTGTTCACCTGTATAACTTTAGATTTGTTAATTGAGTATTGTCAACTACTTTTGTGAATCAATAAAATTCAAAGCTGTATCTAGCAAAATTATTTATTAAACATGAAATCCAAACAGATAGAAAAGTATATACTCAATCATACGAAAGAGGAAGATAGTTTATTGGCAGAGCTCAGTAGGGAAACTAATTTAAAGGTGATGTATCCAAGGATGCTTTCAGGACATCTTCAAGGGAAGTTTTTGGAAATGACAAGTTGTATGATAAACCCAAAAGCAATTTTGGAGATAGGTACTTATACAGGATATTCTGCCATATGTCTGGCTAAAGGATTAAGTGATGATGGTGTGTTGCACACCATAGAGATTAATCAGGAATTACAAAGCTTTTCGGATAAATATTTTGATAAAGCAGGTTTAAAATTCAAAATTCAGCAACATATAGGTAGTGCCCTCGATATCATTCCACACTTGGATGACATATTCGACCTGGTATTTATTGATGCTGATAAGGAGAATTATTTGAATTATTATAAATTGGTATTTGATAAGGTTAAAACAGGTGGGTTTATATTGGCGGACAATGCCTTATGGGATGGAAAAGTGACAAATAATCCTGACCAACATGACAAAGAAACAAAAGGGATCGTTGAGTTTAATAAATATATTCAACAGGATAAAAATGTTGAAAATATGCTATTACCCCTCCGTGATGGGATAATGATGGTACGAAAACTATAATTTATATTTATTTAATAATATTTGATTTGGACTTCCTTGATTTGGTGAAGAAAAGACAAAGCGTCAGGCGTTATTTGTCGAAAGAAATTGAACCTGATAAGTTACATCGCTGTTTGGAGGCTGCTCGTCTGGCTCCTTCTGCAAGTAATTCACAACCCTGGTCTTTTTTGATTGTAGATAATCCGGAATTAAAAGATAAGGTAGCTAAGCTTACTTTTGATAAGGTTATATCATTTAATAAATTTGTGGTACAGGCCCCTGTGTTGGTAGTTTTTATTATTGAAAAACCAAAGATTATAACCCGAATTGGTAGTTTCTTAAAAAAAATTGAATATCCGAAAATAGATATTGGCATTACTTCGCAAAATTTTTGCTTACAAGCTACTGCTGAAGGTCTGGGAACATGCATGCTTGGCTGGTTTAAAGAAGCACCCATAAAAAATTTATTGCATATTCCTCCTGATAAAAAAATTGGTTTGATTGTTTCTTTAGGGTATGCACCTGAAAATTATAGATTAAGAGAGAAAACAAGAAAGAGTTTTACGGAAGTGGTTAAGTATAACAGCTATATCCAACGACAATAATACTAAGTACTCAAAAATTCTTCAATTACTTGTGGAAAATGATTGTGTTCGAGTGTATGAATTTTAGCAGCCAATGAATCAGGAGTTTCATTTCCATCAATTTTACATATTGCCTGAAAAATAATCTCACCTTCATCATACTTTTCATTTACCAAGTGAATAGAAATACCGGATTCCTTTTCATTTGCTTTAATAACAGCTTCATGAACAAATGAGCCATACATTCCTTTGCCTCCATATTTTGGTAGTAAAGCAGGGTGAATATTAATAATTCTGTTGGTAAACCTCTTAAGTATATTTATTGGAACTAGCCATAAAAAACCAGCAAGAACAATTAAATCAGTTTCATCATTTTTCAGCTGGTTTATAATTTTATCTGTTTTGAGAAAATCATTTTTATTGAATGTAAGTGTCGGGATATTAAATTTTTTAGCCCTGGTTAAAACATATGCATCTTCATTATTAGAATATATCCTGCAAACCTGTATGTTGCTATTATGAACAAAGTATTCTATAATGTTTTGAGCATTGGTTCCTGATCCACTAGCAAAAATGGCAATCTTCTTCATACCTAATATATATTTCAAACGTTCAAAGATACGCATGTTGAAAATACCTGTATATGAATAAATGTTGAAAAATCTTTCTCGGGAATGTTTAAATTTGCTGCTGAATTAAAAAATTTGCTTAATTTTGATAAAATTCATTTCTTTGCAGCCGTCAAACTTAAAAATAAAAAGATATGTCTGATATTTCAACAAAAGTTAAAGCTATCATCATTGATAAGCTTGGAGTAGATGAAAACGAAGTTACAATTGAAGCAAGTTTCACCAATGATTTAGGTGCTGACTCTTTAGACACTGTAGAATTGATAATGGAATTCGAAAAAGAATTCAATATTGCCATTCCTGATGATCAGGCTGAAAAAATTTCTTCTGTTGGCGAAGCTATCAAATATATTGAAGACAATACCAACTAATAATTTAATTCGAATAAATGGAGCTTAAGCGGGTAGTAGTTACTGGATTAGGTGCATTAACTCCAATCGGAAATTCTGTATCAGAATACTGGGAGAGTTTGGCCAACGGTGTAAGTGGTGCTGATATGATCACCAATTTTGACTGTGCCAAATTCAAAACCAAGTTTGCCTGTGAATTAAAGAACTTTAATGTTCAGGATCATTTTGACCGGAAGGAGGCAAGAAAATATGACCCCTATGCCCAATATGGTATGGTTGCAGCTGATCAGGGAATTTTAGATTCAGGTATTGATCTGGATAAAATAGATCTTGATCGTGCTGGTGTAATCTGGGCAGCAGGTATTGGAGGGTTGAATACCTTTGAAAAAGAGGTGGGAGATTTTGTTCGTGGTGATGGAACTCCACGATTCAACCCGTTTTTTATACCTAAAATGATTGCCGACATTGCAGCTGGTAACATTTCCATTAAATATGGATTGCGAGGACCAAACTTTGCAACTGTATCTGCTTGTGCTTCTTCAGCCAATTCCTTAGTTGATGCAATGAATTACATCCGTTTGGGATTTGCTGACTTATTTGTTTCTGGTGGATCTGAAGCGGCCATTACCCCTAGTGGTATTGGTGGTTTTAATGCCATGCACGCAATTTCTACACGTAATGATGATCCGGCAACGGCATCTCGGCCTTTTGATAAAGACAGAGATGGTTTTGTTCTGGGAGAGGGAGGTGCTTGTTTAATTTTTGAGGAATATGAACATGCCAAAAAACGTGGAGCAAAAATATATGCCGAGGTTGTAGGTTGTGGTTTAACTGCTGATGGTTATCATATGACTGCACCTCATCCTGATGGATATGGAGCGATGAAAGCCATGGAATTTGCACTCAAAGATGCAAAGATCAGTAAAGAAAAAATTGATCATATCAATACTCATGGAACTTCTACACCGTTAGGAGATGTTGCCGAGCTAAAAGCAATTAGTGAAGTTTTTGGAAGCCATGCAAAAAATATTAATATTAATTCAACGAAGTCTATGACAGGACATTTATTGGGAGCGGCTGGTGCTATTGAATCTATTGCATCTATACTAGCAATAGAACATGGTATTGTGCCTCCAACAATAAATCATAGTGTTGTTGATGAAAATATTGATGCTGAATTAAATTTAACATTAAATAAAGCACAGAAAAGAGAGGTTAATGTTGCAATGAGTAATACCTTTGGGTTTGGAGGCCATAATGCCTGTGTAGTTTTTAAGAAAATCAGCTAAATTAACGATGAATTTTGCATCCAATATATTTAATTCCCATTCCAAACAGGATGGGGATTTTTTTTTGGGTATAACTAGAATTTTAGGGTTTAAGCCCAAGAATTTGGAGATTTTCAAGAAAGCTTTTCTTCATAGGTCAGCCAATAAGAAAGACAAGAACGGCAATCCGATGAATTATGAACGGCTTGAGTTTTTAGGTGATGCCATGTTAGGGACCATCATTTCAAGACATCTGTATAATGAAGTGCCCAATGGAGATGAAGGCTATCTTACCAAGATGCGGTCCAAAATAGTGAGTAGGGACCATTTAAATGAACTTGGTAAAGATTTTAACCTCATTAAATTTGTTGAAAGTAGAATACCAAAAACACATTTTGGGGACAATATTCACGGTAATGTCTTTGAAGCCTTGGTGGGTGCCATATATTTAGATCGTGGATATAATTATTGTGAAAAATTCATTCACAATAGAGTAATTGATCCCTATGTTGATATTGAGCAGTTAGAGGGTAAGGTCATTAGCTATAAAATAATCCTCTC
>DAOVYU010000336.1 GCA_030635465.1 Bacteroidales bacterium
AAAGACTTCAGCTTTATTATTTTGGTTGAAAAAGACCGACGAATAAGCGATTATGTTGAACAGATTCCAGAAATCACCTGGGATTTATTAAGTGGTTTTGATTTACCTGTAACAGTTATTTATCCAAAGGCCAAAAACCTGGCTAAAAACGTAATAGCCAAAGATGGAACTATTGCAATAAGGGTTGTGAATGATGAATTTTGTCAGAGGGTAATTGCTAACTTAGGTAAACCGATAGTTTCCACTTCGGCAAATATTACCGGCGAGCCATCACCCGTAATGTTTAAGGATATTTCTGAAGAGATGAAAAAACAAGTAGATTATGTGGTACCAATCAATCATGATAAATTAAGTAAGACAAAAGCATCCACAATCATTAAACTTAAATTAAACGGTGAATTCGATATTATCCGCCAATAGTCAAACTCAAATTGTCAAAACAGGATTTTTACAATTTGAACCAATCCTTGGAAAGCCAAAGAATAATATAGCAAGGATTGAAAGTCAATTGTTGCAAGCAGCAGATGCTGATCTGATAGTTATTCCTGAACTGGCCAATTCTGGCTACAATTTTGAATCGAAAGAACAAGCAATCCAACTAGCTGAATCTGTTGACAATAGTCCTTTTCTTAATTTTTTATCTGAACAGGCTAAAAAGTTAAATATTTATATTGTAAGTGGCTTCCATGAAATTGAAAAAGATTTACTTTACAACACTTCAGTTCTTGTTGGCCCAAATGGATTGATAGGAAAATACAGGAAGACCCATCTTTTTATGAATGAATTTGATTTTTTCGAAAAAGGAAATCTGGGATTGCCTGTCTTCGATATCGGTATATGTAAAATTGGAATGTTGATCTGCTTTGATTGGGTATTTCCAGAGGTTTGGCGGATCCTGGCATTAAAAGGTGCTGATATTATCTGCCATCCTTCAAATCTTGTATTACCTTATGCTCAGCAAGCAGTTCCTGTTCATGGCTTGATCAACAAAACATTCAATATCACGGCAAATAGGTACGGTACCGAAAGAGGTGTCACATTCAGCGGCCAATCAATCATTTCGAATCCTACAGGAGAAACTCTGGTAAAAGCTTCATCTGATAATGATGAAGTTTCTATTGTGCACATCAACCTTAACAAGGCCCGTAATAAAAATATCACAGAAAGAAACCATGTTTTTAATGACCGTTTTCCAAAGGATTATTTTGAAATTATTAAATAGTATTTCCCATTTTGTTCTTTAAAATTCTATGACCTGTTAGGTAGAAAAAACCTAACAGGTCATTTTATTTAGATGCAGTTTAAATAGATAAAAAGTATTAATTTTGCATCGCTTTTTGAATACGCTCAATTAAGAATTCAGATAATGAGAACAACAAAGAAATACACCATAGAAAAAACGCCCAAACAAACATTGCGTAAATGGTACCACCTGATGGCACTGGGTCGCGCTTTGGATGAAAAAGCACCAAATTACTTAAAACAAGCTTTAGGCTGGTCGTACCATGCACCCTTTGCCGGACACGATGCCATTCAGCTAGCTATTGGGCAGGTATTCGACCGCAAAACAGATCATTTATTTCCGTACTACAGGGATATGCTCACTGCCATATCTGCCGGTCTGAGTGCTGAGGAAGTTATTTTAAACGGGATATCAAAAGATGCTGATGTGGCAGGTGGTGGACGTCATATGTCGAACCATTTTGCCAAACCTGAGTGGAATATCCACAATGTATCTTCTTGTACCGGAAACCATACCTTACATGCTGTTGGTGTAGCAAGGGGTATTAAAAAATATGGTAAAAAAGGTATTGCCATCAGTTCACAAGGTGAATCGTCTACTTCTGAAGGATATGTTTATGAAGCCATCAACGGAGCCAGTAACGAAAAGCTACCGGTAATTTTTGTTTTTCAGGATAACCGTTATGGAATTTCTGTACCTAAAAAAGACCAGACGGCAAACTTAAGGGCAGCTGATAACTTCCGAGGATTTAAAAACCTCAAGATTTTCCTGGTAGACGGGAAAAATGTGATCCAGTCGATGAATACCATGGCTGAAGCAAAAAAATTCGTTGAAGAAAACCACATACCAGCTATTGTTCATGCAACTGTAATAAGGATGGGAGCTCATTCAAATTCGGATGACCATGTTTTATATCGGGATGATAATGAAATACATTGTGTAAGAGCAAATGACCCCTTTTTAAGGTATCGAAAAGTTTTGGTTGCTGCTGGAAAGTTTACGGACAAGGAATTGGATGCCATCGAAGCAGAAGTGAAACTGGAAGTATCCAAAGCCCATAAAGTTGGACTTAAGGCACCACATCCTTCTCCTGAATCTATTTTTGACTTTGTTCTCCCGGATGCATATGTCTCAACAAAATATCCTGAAGGCTTACACAACGAGGAGGGTGAAAAAACCAAACTTATAACGGCATTAAATGAAACATTAAAAGCTGAGTTCAGAAAAAATCCGGATACCTATATCTGGGGACAAGATGTTGCCCATAAAGAAAAAGGGGGAATATTTAATGTAACCAAAGGAATGCAACAGGAATTTGGAATTGAGCGTGTATTCAATGCTCCTATTGCAGAGGATTTTATAGTTGGAACAGCCAACGGTATGAGCCGGTTTAATAAGAAAATTAGGCTGGTGATTGAGGGAGCTGAATTTGCCGATTATTTCTGGCCTGCCATGGAACAGTTTGTTGAATTGACCCATGAATACTGGCGGACCAAAGGCCAGTTTTCTCCCAATATTACCATTCGCCTGGCATCAGGAGGGTATATCGGAGGTGGATTATACCATTCTCAATCAACCGAAGGAGCACTAACAACATTCCCTGGAATTCGTGTGGTTTATCCTTCATTTGCTGATGATGCTGCAGGACTACTAAGGACCAGTATCCGTTCGGAGGGACCTACACTGTTCCTGGAACCTAAGGCCCTATACAATGATCCAAAGGCTGAAGCAGTTGTCCCTGATGATTTTGAAGTCCCCTTTGGAAAAGCAAGAATTAGAAGAGAAGGAACAAATATGTCCATTATAACTTATGGGAATACAACACCTATGTGCCTTGAAGTTTCCAATAAAATGGCTGAAGAAGGGGTAAATATTGAGG
>DAOVYU010000058.1 GCA_030635465.1 Bacteroidales bacterium
AAAGGCAGGTGAATTTTTAGAACCGATCAAATATTATGAAGATACCCGCTGTGATCTTCATCCATGCTGGAATTATAAAGGAGATAAGTTGTTCATTAATTCTGCTCATGAAGGTCAGCGTTTTTTATACCAAATCGATTTAACCCAAAAAGGATAGCATGCAGGTTTCAGTATTGATAGTAACACGAAATGAAGAAAAATACATCATCGAATGTATCAAATCTATCAAAGGTCAATTTTCTGAAGACATTAAATGGGAGTTGATAATCGTTGATGGGAAATCAACTGATGACACCGTAAAATTAGCCTCAGCATATTTGGAAGAAAATGCAGTTTATCCCTATCAAATATTGTCCAATAGAGAAAAAATATTGGCCACCGGATGGAACATTGGGATTGAGGCAGCAAAGGGTGAATATATCATCCGGCCTGACGCTCATTCCATTCTTTACCCTGGTTATATTCAGGAAGGAATAAAAACCTTGCAAAAGAAACCTGAAGTTGGAGCTGTTGGAGGAACCCTAAAAACTTTATCGAAAGGGTTTTGGGGAGATTTAATTAAAATTGCCTTGTCCAGTAAAATTGGAGTGGGTGATTCTTCTTTCAGGGTTGGTGCTAAAAGTGGTTATAAAGATACAGTCGTTTATGGTCTTTACCGCAAAGAAATTTTTGAGAATGTGGGATTCTTCAATGAGTTTCTTCAAAAACATCAGGATACTGAATTTCATGCCCGGGTGCTTAAAAAAGGATGGAAATTTTGGTTAAATAATGACATGACAGCCGGTTATTATTGTCGGGATAGTACGGTAAAGCTAGCCAGACAAATGTATAAAATTGGCCTTCACATTCCTGACCTGATCAAGGGTAAATATGTGATCGGGATACAACTGCGCCATTTAATACCATTTTTCTTTTTTTCAGCTTTAATCGCGAGTTTTATCCTGGGCTTTGCATTTGAATTCTTTTTATACCTGGCTTTGATTCAACTCACTGTATATCTGGCTATCCTGACAGGATTTTCAATCCTTAATATATTTACAAACAAAAAGTTATCAATTAAATATTTACTTTTGATTCCGATTATTTTTACCATGCACTTTTTTTATTTCTTAGGTACGTTTACCGGATTTCTTAAAAAAACCCGTAACAATCGTCAGTAGTTATTCCGGCAAATAACCCGGTATAAAAAATGAATAAACAATTGGGAAATATTTACAACAAACTTTATATCCTTTTCTTCGGATTACTTGCATTTTCAATTCCTTTATATGACAGGTTTGCAGCAGTGGCAATTATTTTAGTCATGTTTACCTGGCTTATTGAGGGAAAATTTATCCAGAAATTTCAACGAATAAAAGAAAATCAGTATAGACGTTATATTCTGTCTTTTAGCATTATCTATTTTATTTATTTAGTCGGAATCTTTTATTCTAACAACCAATATCAGGCTTTGTCAAACGTGCAGACAAAATTATCCTTATTGGTATTCCCTTTACTATTTTCAACAATTGATGAAGGTATATTAAAAAATCAAAAAGTTAAAATCTTCTTTTATTTTATCCTTGGATGTTTTGTCACAACCATCGTTTTGTTAGTTCATTCATTTTATAAATATCTTGAAAGTTCTTCGCTTGATGAGTTCTTCTATGGAAACCTATCCTGGTATCACCATGCAAGTTATATCGCCATGTTTTTAGTATTTGCCATAGGTGTACTTTTTTACAAGTTTTATAATCCCGTGCAAAAGTCGAATAAAAAACATCTGGTTATCAATATCTTACTGATCATTTACTTTAGCTTTTTTGTTTTGTTATTGAGCTCCAAAGCTGGAATTATCAGTTTATTGATTATTTTTTTAAGCCATATCGTATACCTTATTTTTAGGAAAAAATATGTTAGAAGTATTTCTATGCTTATAATTTATGCACTTACCTTATGGGGAAGTAGTACTTATTTAACGGTTACAAGCAGTCGGTTATCCAAAGCTCAGCAAGCGATTAGTAGTAACGACCTCGATAAAAATTCTACTGAAAGTACAACTGAACGTTTGCTTATCTGGCAATCAGCTGTATCTGTCATCAAGGAAAATATTTTGGCAGGTGTTGGTACAGGTGATACCAATGATGCACTTTTGAAAACTTACAAAACCAATCAATATTCCGGGGCACTGGAAAGTCGTTTAAATGCACACAACCAGTATCTTCAAACTTTTATTGCCATTGGGATCATCGGCTTTTTAGTATTGATGGGCATGTTATTCATTCCTCTTTACACAGCATTTAAAAAGCGAGATATTTTATACTTACTACTATTATTATTAATATGCTTCAATTTACTTTTTGAATCGATGTTTGAACGACAGGCAGGAGTTGTTTTTTATGCCTTTTTTAACGGACTGTTTTTCTTTTATATGTTTACTGAAGGAAAACTGGACTAACAACTAAACCAATTAATCAATTAGCCTTTCAATTGCCTCAGATAAAGCTGTATCGTATTTTCAAGCCCCAGGTATAAAGCATCCGAAATCAAAGCATGCCCGATTGATACTTCCAATAATCCGGGAATATTTTCTGCAAAATATTTAAGGTTATTTAAATCCAGGTCGTGACCGGCATTTATACCCAGGCCTAATTTATTGGCCAATTTGGCTGACTCAATAAAAGGTTTGATTGCTTCATCTTTATTTAAAGGATAATTGGATGCATAACTTTCTGTATACAATTCAATCCTGTCGGTTCCTGATTTTACAGCATTTTTGATCATTTCTGGATTTGTCTCTATGAATATGGATGTTCTGATTCCATTATTTTGAAACTCAGTAATCACTTCTTTGAGGAATGACTCATTCTTTATGGTATCCCATCCTGCATTTGAGGTTAATACTTCTGGTGGATCAGGAACCAATGTTACCTGGTTGGGTTTTACTTCCAGAACCAGATCCATAAAACTTTTGTTAGGGTATCCTTCAATATTAAACTCAGTGTTTACAACTGGTTTAATCTCCCTCACATCCTGGTAACGGATATGACGTTCATCAGGCCGGGGATGAACAGTTATTCCTTGTACACCAAAACGTTCGCAATTTATCGCTGCTTCTAATACATTGGGGACATTACCACCTCTCGCATTTCTTATTGTGGCAATTTTATTGATATTAACACTGAGTCGTGCATTCATAATAATTCAAATTTTAATTAACAAAGTTACAAATTTATTATCGATTAAATCACTTTCAAATGCCTGCTATTATTGAAATTTAGGGATATATAATTATAAACAATATTTTGTTAAATAATTTATCTTCATGTTTTATCTTTAGAAGTATATGTTTTTAAATTTGTTTTATTAATCCCCGTAAATCTAAAGAGTATGTTTAATCGTACCCAAAACACTTTTATTTTAGTTTTATTTACTGTAATTATTATTTTGTTTTCTACTGAGACCAATGCCCAGTCGTCATTAAATTACCGGTGGTATATCAATGCGAATGTTGGTTTATCACAATTGTTTGGTGATGTTCAAAATGAAAATAATCACTTTTCTAAATTACAAGATGAAACTGATTTAGGATACGGGGTCCGATTAGGTAGATATGTAAGTCCAGTTTTTGGGGTACACTTTCAATTCTTATATGCAAATTTTAAAGGTCAAAAAGATGCCAATGATATTAAATTTACAGCTAATGTGATGGAATATCAATTGGGTACAACCATAAATTTACTTAACCTGTTTTCTGAAAATAAAGAACGAAGGGTAAATTTATATTTGTTGACTGGTGTGGGTGCTCTTATGTATAGAAGTGAAGCTCGACGAGTTTCTTCTGATCTACTGGTCAATGATTATGGTTATACCACCGAAGGGGAAAGGGAAAAAACAAGCAGGGAAACAGCATTTGCTATTCCTATTGGTGGTGGATTGGATATAAAATTGGCCGACCGCTGGTACCTCAACCTGGAAACCGCAGTGAGGCTAACCAATACAGATAAACTAGATGCCGTTGAAAGTGGTTCACATAATGATGCTTATTATTACACATCTCTTGGTATTTCATTCAATTTCAGCAAAAAAGAACCAAAGGAGAAAAAGCCTAAAGAGGCACAAGCAATTGAAGCAGTGCCAACCTCAACCACTGGAGGTGATCTTGTAAATCTGGTTTACGATATACCAAGAGAACTTAAATCCTATGATGAGTTCATCCTAAAAAGCGAAATTTCTAAAGGCGATATCAATGGCCCTGCCCAATTGACTCAAATACTTCCGATTGGATTTGATGTATTGGATACGGCTATTGCAGGAGCAAAAACAGAATTTAAAAATTACACATTAAATCTTTATTGGGACGAAGTACCTTCTGATTCTGTTTTTGATGTGAGCTATAAAGTACGACTGAATAAAATTTATGGCACCTTACCATTGAATAGTGTATTGTATTTTGAAAAAACAGAAAAAGAATATTCATTCAAGACCAATGTATTCATCGAGTTATTTGAACCCGATGCAATTGTTGCAGTTCCCATTGTAATAGAAGAAGAAGCTGAAATAGTTGTTGCAGAACCGGTATATGAGCCCATTGTTGAGGAAGAAGTTATACCTCCGGAAGATGTTGAATTCCGGGTACAGGTAAGAGCAGCTTATAAGGCTAAAATCCCACTTCAGAACCTGGCTGGTAAATATAAACTATATGCAGAAATTCAAGAGGACTATTTAGGTAGTTGGTATCGATATTCTATAGGTTCATTTGGTTCTTATGATGAAGCAAAAAGCTATCGCAATACAATTATTGGTGAACATGGTGTACGCGATGCTTTTATTGTTGCCTACTACCAGGGTAAAAGGCTCAACCGTTTGAGTGAACTGAAAGAGCTGGCACCAGATGCATATCCATACAAGACCAGGTATAAGGAAAACGGAACTTGTTACCGCGTTCAAATGCTGGCATTAATGAAAAGTGAGATTAACCCTCAAACTTTAAAAGAGATATACGCTATCCAGGATGTTGTAAACGAAGAAGTTTCTCATAACTGGAGAAAGTATACCATTGGTAAATGTAAAACTAAAGAAGAAGCTATTAAAATTCGGAAAGAGATTGTTGCTAGAGGAGTAGCAGATGCATTTATCGTAGTCTATAAGAACGGGGAAAGGGTTACTTATAACGGGCATTTATAAACTATCCTTATACCATATATTGATATTAAAAAGGCTACTCATTTAAAAATGAGTAGCCTTTTTAATATTGTGTGGCTATTATTTAATAATCAACTTCTGTACACTAGTTTTGCCTGCACTGTGTATTTTAATTATGTATATCCCTTTTTCAATTGCTGAAGTATTTATTTCAAAATGGCCTCCGCCTTTTTGTAAACTATAATATTTGGTCAAAATAGTTTGACCAGACAAATTATTTATTGTCATTATCAGCTCTTTATCAAGATTATTTAATGGGGATATATTGAGTATAAAATAGTCGGAAGCAGGATTAGGGTAAATTGAAATATTAGCTTCGCTAAAAAGGTCATTAAGACCTGAACTCTGGTGTGAAAAATCGGCTTCATCATTATCCATAGCATTACCAGCCATATCTTCAATATTATTTATAGTAATAGTATAATCACCAGTTTCCATATTCGAAACTGTTAAAAAAACAATTGCCTTCTGCAGCGAATGCTGTTTTGCTTCTATCACCTCAATATTATTATCAATTAAATAGTTTTCAATTGTTTCAGCACTTGTTTCTTCAACACTTTCAGTAAAATCCACTCTTACTACTGTATCACTTATTGTTTCCACTGAAGAAATAGCAGGAGGAATCAGATCAATTGCAGGTAATACATCATTTTCGAAACGTAATTCAATTTTCCACTCATCAAAATCATAGTTTAACGGACCTGTAATATCGTACGCTTCATTTAGAACTGGTTCGTACACAAAAATAGATGTATTATGTATCCTCAATTCCCCGCTACCATCATTAACTTTCCACATGTAATAATTCCCCGGTGCCTGATAGTCAGGGTCAGTGCAAACAGCATTATTTACGGTAACCAAAACAGATTCGTAAGGTTCACTTCCATCACCGGATAAAATTGTTACAGGTTCAGGTAAACTATTATTTGCTGAAATATGATAATATGTACTTACTTCCTTTAATTCAGTTTTATCATAATATTCTTCAATCAAACCGGTTACTACAATGCTGTCTCCGATACTTGGATTCCTTCCAGCATCGTATATAAATAATCCATTCCATTCACCGAATCCATCCTGAATAAAGAAATTATCTCCAAAATTAGCAGTTACAACACCTGTAGTACTTACTATTTCCCCTTCATAAGGCGATACATCAGTCTGTCCCTGTATATCGTAAATAGTTGTGATTTCACCAGTAAAAACAGGTGACACATAATAATTATAAGTTATTGAAGAAGAAGTATTTGTTCCGTCAGAAGCAATAATTTTATAATAGACTGTTTCGGATCCGTTTTGGCCGGGAATTTCAGCATCATAATTATCTCCACTAACATTTTCCATGTCAATAATATTATTAAGGTTCTCGTAATTCAAACCCCAATGCAGTTTTATTTCGGAAATTGCACCCAGTGAACTTATAACAGTAGCACTTAAGTT
>DAOVYU010000210.1 GCA_030635465.1 Bacteroidales bacterium
AGCCGAAAGGTATGAACCGAAAGATACGGTATAGGTTCCAATTCTGGTAATGAATTGATCCTCTTCAGCAGTATACTTTATCAATCCATAAATGACTGGATTATCATAACCCAGGAAAGGCCATCCACCAATGGTATCATATTGATAAATTTTCATTCCAGGATTATATTCCTCACGCTCAGGCCAAATCGCATTATAATATAATACAAGGGTGTCCTGATATGATATGTAAAAATAACCGTTATCTCCAAAATTTGTCCCGTATTGATTTTTACATAACCATGCTCCATGACCGCAAGCTGTAGTCAAAGTATCATTCCATCCTACAATTGCAATTGCATGTGAAGTTGAAAGTGGCCCCTGGTAACAATAGGTGTAATTTCCATAAATCCATTCATATCCTTCACCTACTGACCTGTAGGTATTATAAACACCACCTTTCGTCATAATGGTCTCTTTGAAAGCATCATGATCTTCAGGCAGGTAGCGAGCCTCAGGGATATATGCATCGGGCGTCAATCCTTGAGCACAAACATAGTTTAATGGGTCATAAGGATCATCAGCCTCAGTTATTGGTCCTGAGCCTCTTATCAAATAAGCTGTCGACATAAAATGATGTCCCCAACTACAAGGACCATATTCAAAACCATGACAATTTTTCATATTATTTTCCGACAAATCATTATCCCCTAAACTTTGTATTTTCCATGATGATTCAACGGAGCTACAGGTTGCAAAAGCCCAACAAGCACCACATGAAAGCTGATGTTTTACTGATGTAAGCAAAGAAGTTCCTCCCGGGCCAGCAGTCCGCATATCATAGGCAATGGGATAAAGGTCGGTACCAGAAGATTTTTTTTGCTTAAAGTACTCGCTAAAGTTCAATTTATATGGAGAAGGTGCAGCTTGCATAAATTCAGGATCTGTTTTTCCCAATGAATATTCTTCAATAAATTTAAGATAGTCAGGGTTAATCGGAGCTTTTTTAAGCTCTTGAGAAAAACTTAATGTACTCCACAGGAAGAAAATAATGAATGGTGCTATTTGGTTTTTCAATCTCATATAACAATTAACAAAAAAACGTCGAATTGGTTTCAATTTACCGTGATATGATCAGTCGTTTATATAACTTCAATTTCACATCTGATTGAATAATTACCTCGCACAGATATGCTCCATTTGGCAGATGCTCCACTGAAAAAGAAACATCTAATTTATTCGAAAAGTTGCTACTGAGTACGTTAGCTGACATAAGGTTATAAACATTGATATGAACACGGTTTAAGGTGTTGGAATTTTCAAAATCTATAAATACCTTGTCCTTTGCTGGATTCGGATACAATTCACAAACAATTACATTTTCATTTATTTCATTTACTCCAATAACAGGAGGTGATTCAATACCGTAATAATAGTTCAACCCTCCCGAATAATTTCCAACAAGAAGATCGAAATATCCATCATTATCTAAATCTTTCATGGTTGCTCCTGTCCTGATTCCATTCATCAATTCAAATGGTTCATCATTGATCAATAAAAACAAAGAGTCACTTTCCTCAAATTCACCATCCAGATTTCCATCGATATTTTTATAATAGAATACTTTTCCTGACTCGGAACCAACTATTAAATTTGTTTCATCATCCATATTCATAAAAAAGAATGGCGTACTATAGCCTGTATAAGATACCTGTGGATTTGTCACATTTACTTTACCCAGGCTATCAGTAACAAAAGTAAATACCGGATTGGATGAAGTACCAGTATTTTCATAGAAATTCAAATTACCCTCTTCTTCTCCAATTAATAAATCCAATAGCTCATCTCCATTCAAATCAAAAAGCTGAGGTGTACTAAATTCACCTACATCAATACCCTGAAAATTTTGGATTGGATCAGCAAAATCCCAGATTATATTTTGGTCGGTTGTATTTTCGAAATACCACAATGTACCATTTTGCATCCCGATGATCATATCTTTATCCATGTCCCCATCTATATCACCAAACGTAGTATAAATACCAGTAAGATTATACTGATGAAGGTTTGTAAAATCATGTGTAACCCTTGTGAAGGCAGGGCTATTTACTGTTCCGGTATTTCTATAAAGAGAAATGTTTGACCAGTAAATAGAATGCAAAAACATACCAGGGCTGTAATAGGAATAAATATAATACCCAAAATTTGAAATAAATAAATCCGCAAGACCATCACCATCATAATCCTCAAGAACCGGATAAGCACCGGAACCAACATCGATCATTCCTGATTGCAAAAAGCTACCATCAATAAAATCAAATTCAGGGTTATCATTGGCTCCTAGATTTTCATAAAGCCATACACTATTTTTATTTTTAGAGGTGGTCAGGCTGGGATCAAAGGGTGAAAATATCAGATCATTTATTGCATCATTATTAATATCAATATAGGCTGCAGCCGGCATTGAGAACAGGTTAACCGGTTTATTGTAGGATGGAAATAATGTATCCTGACTGATCATATAGGCTGAATCTGAATCGCCACCATTGATCAATTCAATAAGATTTGAATAATCTACATCTCCAAGAATCAGGTCTTTGTCTTCATCAGCGTCCAGATCTAATAAAAGAAATGTAGACCCCGTATGCCTTGTTTTTCTGCCTTTCGCATTTTTCTCATACTTCAAATTACAATCCTTCCCTCCCATACATGTATCTAGGTAAATGATGTTCGATTCATCATTTTCAGCAAAATAACCCCAGCAAAATGTTGTTTTAACATAATCAAGCGAATCAGGAATACCATATTTCTCCATGGATTGATTTTCATGCATTTCCACAAATGCCCCCAGTCCCCAAAAAGTCAGGATATCCAAATCACCATCATTGTCTATGTCAGAGATTCCTGGGTAATCAACATCTGTCACTAAAATATTTGTATAACCTCCACCCTGGAAGGATTCCAGGTAAGGATATACTTCCAGTTCAAATGCCAATTCAGTTTCGGATACATTTTTATAAACAATAATTCCGGGTAGGATATTGGCATAAGTAAATATATCTGCTTTGCCGTCCATATTATAATCGACCAGAATCGCCCAGTCAAACAAT
This sequence comes from Bacteroidales bacterium, assembly GCA_030635465.1. Taxonomy (GTDB): domain Bacteria; phylum Bacteroidota; class Bacteroidia; order Bacteroidales; family JAADJA01; genus JAADJA01. Next base: position 3,090 of record DAOVYU010000210.1, read on the forward strand.
TCAGGGAAACTCGCAATATATTCAGGAGCATATTCATAATCAATTTCATTGGGTGTTCCTCCATTAATAAACGTCATTATCCTGTCACCATTCCTATCGAACACAAAAAGATCTTTAATTCCATCAAGATCTAAATCAACTTCTCCAAACTGACAGGAATTCATTCCTCCAGCCCATGGATATTGAAATATTTCTTTTGATTCATCAGTTACCTGCACACTCCGGTTTTTTTCCGGGTTTCCATCAAAATAAAACTGGCCATTTACAATGTTACTCTGAATAATTAAAAGAATTGAAATATTAAGAATAGCTGACAGGATGATTTTATTAATTAAGATAGATTTCATTTTTTAATTATTAATTGTCAAAAAGTACTTCTTTTAATTTCCCCATCACATGTGTTGCTTTTCCTTCAAGATAAATATCTGTGATGGAATTAGTAAAATTCGATACATCCGGATTGACTTCAATGATGGTAGCTCCATTTTGTTTAGCATGATACGGTATTTGAGCAGCCGGCATCACTTCGCCAGTTGAGCCTATGATGATAACCAATTCAGCTTTGGATGCAGCATCAACAGATTTTTCATATGCTTCAGTCGGTATTCCTTCACCAAAGAAAATAAAATCAGGCTTGATCAACCCATCACATTTGACACATTTCGGTGGAAGCCTATCAAGATCAATATCATCTGGAGTATAATATGTTCTGCATTTAACACAAAGTAATTTCTGAGAATTTCCATGAAACTCATGAACCACTTTGCTTCCAGCTTGCTGATGCAAATTATCAATATTTTGTGTTATCACACAATTGAGTTCTCCCCTTCTTTCCATATCGGCAAGTACCTGATGAGCCAGATTTGATTTCGCATTCCCAAAAAAATCATAAAACAGTTGTTTGATTACTTCCCATGATTCCAATGGATTTTTATAAAAAAAACCAAGTTCCAATGAACTGGAATCATATTTACTCCAAATCCCGTTTTCGCCCCTGAATGGAGGGATTCCACTTTCCACTGAAATTCCGGCTCCAGTAAAAGCCATTGTATAATTTGACTTCCTGATTGCTTCAGCAGCTTTATTTAGTTGAACATCGTCCATTAAAAGGAATATTGATTTAAAACCCAAA
>DAOVYU010000268.1 GCA_030635465.1 Bacteroidales bacterium
ACAAATATTACAAACTGGTTCCTTTGGTGGTTTGGGTTTTATAGTGCTGTTATTTCTTTGCACCGGCACCCATCGAAAAGTTCTTGGACACTTGGAGCATTGTAGTTGTATTGGATCTGACATGATTAATCCTTTAAATATAATTTGTATTTACCTTCATTTTCAATTCTTATAGTAGGTATTACACCATCGTGAATATATTTATAAATACTCCCTCTCATGGAAGATAAATTTTCGTAATGATGTTTGGTATCATTAAAAAGCTCCTTTATTGTACATCCAGGATGTCTCCTAACATACCTTTCAATATTTTCAACAGTAATATTAAATGCAGATACAACACCGGCCCCGGATGGAGAACCTGGTTTACTTCTCTTTAAATCAGGATGAGGTTTGAACCATTTTGTATTAGCCTTTCTGAAAAACTTTGGTTTTAACTCTTCTCTAATATCCCAAAATCTACCATTATGAGTTCTAAATGTGAGTATGCCTATTCCAAGCATGGCGCAAATGTCATTCTTAAAGCTCATGTTTTTTGACCAGGGAACAGCGATGTAAGAATAATTAACCATGTGTTGATTATTGTAAGCTTGCTCAATTACTTTGAAATTTAAGCTTGTTTTAACTTCTACACCGATAAGAATGTTTCCGGCTTTTCCAACAATATCGATACCATTAACCTCAAAATATAGGTCGTAACTATCCTGCAGGTAAAATATAAAATTCTTTGCTAGTTCAACTTCTGTCATAATAATTATGAATAAATTACAGCACTACTTTTAATTTCAATCTCATCTTCAGGGAAATACTTTTCTCCAAGTTTTTTTAGTCGCTTACATGCTCGCTCGTATAGATTCATTCCCTTGTTAGTGTAAACGAATCCAACAATACATTCCCCTCCGAATTCTTCAATGTCATTATCAGTAGGTACTCTTATTAATCCTTTTTCAACAGTAAATCCTTCAAGCCATTCAGTAAGAACATCATCAGCAACATATTCAAAGTCTACTGAAGTTTTCATTTCTATGCTATTTCTAAATTTCATAACTAATCTATTTCAGGATAAAAGAAACTCAACTTACCTTTACATGGAGTGAATGGAAGAGGCTTAGGATTACGAATCATTAAGCCGTTCTTTCCAACGAACCAGGGAGAATCGGATTTAGTTATGCAGTCGTAAATTTCAGCGTAGCCGATTATGCCACCATAATGTATGATTGATTTCTTATTTATGGAAGGGGTAAAATTAGGATTGTCTATAGCGTGCCAATTTTTAGTATCAAATGATTTCCCTGCATGAATTAAAAACGTTCCCCGGAAATTCTTTAGAGTATTACGGTTCTCAATATCTTTGTAGCCGTTAACGATTAACCAACTCCAAGGTTGTTTGATGGAGAGGGCTTTTAGTGGCTCACATTCTGTTGAAACTATACGACAAGAACACCCACAATAAATAATTGTCAGGTTACAGTCAGATAAATGAACTTTCCCACATTCCGGGCATTTAATAAATTGTTTCATAATTATTTACCGTTTAAGTATTCAAATGTTTTATCATAATCAATAGAGAAGCAGCAATCAAATACAGGTTTATATTGTCTCCTGTACTCACCGTTTGTTTGATATAGATTTCTTACCGTGGTAGCTCCATGGAGAACAGTGGTTCTATCCACTCCGTAAATACTGGCAGCTAATGAATCGCTAAGTCCAAATATTTTATGTGCCATAGCCATATGGATTTGTTTTGCACCTACATAATCACGCTTACGGCCTTTGTATTCTTTCAGTTTATTTTCTGATAATCCAGAAGCATCATGAACACTTTTTGCAAGTTTATTCATGTTCAATTCTTTTTCTGCCCGGGAAACTGTTTCATTAATTTTTAGGGCATTTTTTAAGTCCTTATTCAGCCTATGAGTAGCTTCCAAGTAATCCAGATCAAGCTTATCTGAGTCAAAATCTCCATCCATTACAGCCTCTTTAAGATTGTAAAGTACATTTTGCATGTCCTCCGAAGCTTTTTGAGCCAGTGCTAAAATTGTTAAATCCATTATTATAATTTTTAAAGTTTAATTAATCCTTCGTACTCTTTGATTGGAACAATTGCATATCTTCCAGATCGCAAAACCATTTCTCCTTCTATCTTAAAAAGCATTGTACTTTCCTCTAAATCTCCTGTAATCAATTCTCCGAAATGAACATTCATCATATATGACTTGCACCATGTAGCATTTACAGATACATTAATTTTAAGTTTACTGCAGATCCCATCTTTATGATGTATGCAGCTACTACATTCTTTTACTGCGCTCATTTGTTATGATTTTTATTGTTTGCATCTTTCCAATGCTTCCATTCCTTGCATCCTTGTTTCGCCTTATTTATCTTGGGGTCCCTAACATCACAGGTTTTTTCATGTGCACAATAACCGCAACCTATTTGATATTCTTTTTTGTTGTACATGGCTATGATTTATAAAATGCTTGAAATCTAATAGTATCCATGTATTCAGGAGACTTAATTAAACCATCTCCTTTCCCCTGGAGTGATTCGGCACCGCTTTCATCAATAACAACTTTTGAATCTATTTCTTTGGGAACCCGGAAACACACCTGCACTGGAAAGTTAACTTTTGCATCACCGGTAATAACTTTTGCCGAAGCTCTTTGCGTAGCTGCAATGATTCTAAATCCAGAAGAACGTCCTTTTTGAAGGAGTATTCTCAGATTTTCCTCCAATGATTTGTCGGTACCGGTACATTGCCTTTTTGTTTTTGGCAACCCATTTTTATAATTCCCAACAATAACATCCGAATAATTTTTAAGATCATTCCCTTTCCTGGAATTGGCAACAGCATCGGCAAATTCATCAAATACAATAAGCGTTTTCTTGTGTTCTCCTGATTTAACCATTTTGTTCATCTCCTCAACAAGAGTCATCATTTCCAATTCTATTTCGTCAATATCTGAATAGACATGAATTCCTGATCTTCCGGCAAATTCACTAACAAACTCAAATTTAGGATCAAATACAATTACATTATTCACCCCGGCTTTTATCGCATACTCAATAGTAGACCTTAGAAAAACTGATTTACCCGATCCAGTTGCACCACAAACAAGCATGTGAGGTGTTGATGGATTGTTTAGGTCCCAACGCACCTCATTATTAAAATTATCCTTTCCAAGAGGTATTTTATATCCATCCAGATAATCAAGATCGAATGTTAAATCATACTCGCGCTCAATTACTGATTCGATAGCCAAATAGGCTTTCCCTTTATGAATGTAAAGGTCTGGCGCAATCCTTACATTTGGTACGTTCAATGCATTTGCAATATCCAATTTGTATCTCATGATTGAAGAGATTTGGGTTCCGGCATTCAATTGCACCAAGTAGGTAGCACTTGAAAAGCCATTGAATTTATGTTGTACTTCAGATACAACGCCAAATGATCTGAGGATATGTTCAATTTTTTGTTCTTCTGTCATGTCTTTATTTGTTAAGTCGTAAGGAATAAATTGTTCAGTGAATTTTTTAAAGTTTTTGATAACGTTTGGGGAAATTGTTGCAAGTGAAGTATCTCTGATCTTTTTCAGTCTTTGATTAATCATCTCTCGTTTATTGTATGGGATGTTAAAATCGTCTACTTCTGCAATCATTGTTTTCGCCCAAAACTCTTTGAGTTCAGCGCTATCAACAAAATTATCATTGTCAT
>DAOVYU010000022.1 GCA_030635465.1 Bacteroidales bacterium
ACAAATCTTTGATTGTGTCGTATTGCCATGTGGGTAAATTTGCCGGTAAAACCGGGATCATATAAGTTTCTGCAGTGTATGTTTCATCTTCATATTGAATGTTAAGCTTATAAGTGATATCAATACTTCCCGCACCTGGATAATCACTGTAATAATGGCCGGGATTTTCGGGAGATTCGAGGAACAATATAGTAAAGTTATCTGTTTTGATGGATACATTTGCACCGGTTACAGGAACAGCTGTATCATTTTGATTAGTAAATGGTTTGGTGAGATGGATTTGTTGAAATTTTACCTCATTGGTTATGATGGCATCCACCACAATGGTATTCACTTGTTCAGTGTCCAGATCCCAATGGATTTTTTCTTCACAAGCAGTTAATAGTGCAAATAGAACCAAAAAAAGCATCGGAATCAAGCGTGGACGTTTGAAACAGAGTAGATAGTATATATTTAATTCAGATAATTTCATGTTATATTCTGAATTTATAAGTGATGGATGGCATTATGCCCAATAAGTATTTTTGTGAATTCATCAATTCGCTTGTACCAAACAAGTTTGCCGGAACCACATAATTGCCATCCCTGGTTTCTATTTTATTAAAGTTAACCGAAACTGGATTATGCTGGTTATAAAAATTATAAATGGCAAAGGTTAAGTTGTGCTTAAATTTATGATCAATTTCTTTGTTAAGTTGCCAGCTTAATGCCAGGTCGAGACGGTGATAATCAGGTAACCGGTCATTGTTTTTATTACCATATAAAGGAACTGTATATCCATTGTAACTATAAAAACTTATGGGTGTTGTTATTGCTGAACCTGTATAATAAATCCAGTTTGCTGAAATATTTACCCGTTTCGAAAGATTATAGGATAAATAAATGGCAAAATCATGAGGCCTGTCATAAAAGGCAGGAAACTCCTGATTATTATTTAATCCGTTTATAGTTTGAAGTGTTCTGGAATATGTATAACTAATCCACCCACTTAAGCGGCCTTTTGTCCGTCGCAACAATAATTCAAAACCATAGGACTTCCCTTCACCAAATCTCAATTCACCTTCTATTAAAGGATTTAAGAGTAGGTTAGCATGTGGTGTATAATCAATCTGGTTTCGTAGAAATTTATAATAAATTTCTGCATTTAGTTCTAAATTAGCTTTTCTGATATATTTAACATAGCCCAAAGCCAACTGGTCAGCTCGCTGGGGTTCAATATTTGTTCCACTGGGTAACCATACTTCAAAGGATGAAAATGGACTAATGGTATTTGATAACATTTGAATATACTGATGGTATATGCCATAACTGAACTTAATAGATGATGAACTGTCTACTTTGAATTTTATACTTATCCTCGGATCAAAGTTGACAAAGGTTTTGAATCGCTCTTTATCCTGAATGATCAGGGTGTCAGAAACCTGGTAGCTGCTGTCGAACTGGTAAACTATCGTAGGTCCGGTATTGGTCCAGATGGGTAATCGAAAGCCTAATTTTACTGACCATTTTTCTGAAAGGTCATGTTCTCCATTCGTATAAAAAACAGTTTTACGTGATTGTGATTTTTGTACAACCGGGAAGAATGAATAGTTCTCAACCTGAGTTAAATTACCTGGGTTGAACCAATGATAGCTCTGATTGATTCCAAACTTAAAAGTTGTTTGTGGTTGTGAATAGTAAGTAAGATCATAATTGATGTTGAGGTTGCCAATTTCTGAGACCCATTCTGTAGGACCTGTCAACAGTGCATAATTGTATTGACTACCATAAATTGTTGCGTTTGAAAATAACTTTCTGCCAAAAATGTGATTCCACCTGAAAGTGGAAGCAAAATTCGACCATTTAATTCCACCACGATCTGTATTGGCTTCGTTGATCAGATTGTCTTTCCCATAAAAAATGGAATAATAAATGCGATTATTTTTATTGATCTGAACGTTGAGTTTCGCATTAAAGTCAAGCATATAAATATCTCCTTGAGGAGCTACTTGCTTGTAAAGCCATTTAAAATTGGAATGACGAAAAGAAGTATAAAATGAAGCTTTTTCTTTTTTTATTGGACCTTCAACAGAAAAGCGATACATTAAAGGATTTAGGACACCATTAATTTCGAATTTTTTCATGTTTCCATCTTTGGTTCTAATATCAATAACCGAAGACAATCTGTCACCTTTTTCTATGGGCATATCTGCTTTATAAATACTGATCTCTTTGGCAACATCAGGGATGATTACCGAATAATAACCAAATAAATGGGCAGGATTATAAATGGGTGCATCATCAATTAAAATAAGGTTTTGGTCTTTGTTGCCACCTCGTACAAAAAAGAATGCCGAACCATCACTATGGGTTTTTATCCCTGGTAATGTTTGCAGACTTTTTACCAAACCCACTTCCCCTGCAAATTCAGGTAAAGTAGCCAGTGTTTTCGGATTGATAATGATCTTACTCATCTGGCTCTTTTCAAGTAATTCTAATTGCTCATTTGACTGGATCGTTACCTCACCAAGAATTTGGGAATTAAAGGACAGTATCTGATTGAGCTTTTGATCCTTTGTTAATTCAATGTTTCTTTTTTCGTTCAGGTAACCGATATAGGATATTTCTATGGTGTAATTTCCTTTAGGGAGTGTAATCGAATAAAAACCAAAAGCGTTGCTGATAGTTCCGGTGCTTGTTCCATCAATTCGGATAGTTGCTCCTGGTAAACTTTCTCCACTTTCTTTATCGGTGATATAACCGCTAATTGTATAGTTTTTTAAGCTGGATTTTGTCTTTTTTGGTTTTTTCAGGATAATCTGATCTTCAATAATTTTATAGTCCAGGTTAAGCTGTTCAGAAAAAGTCTCTAATATTTCATTAAGTGTTTTAGCCACAGCATGAAATGACATAATTTCGTTGGGCTCAATAACAGTACTGTTATAAGAAAAATTTAACCCACTCTTTTGGGTAATTTCTGAAAGGATATATTCTATTGATTGATTATCAGCATGAATGGTGATTTTTTTTGAGGGATCATATTCCTGGCAAAATATAAAATTGACCGAAAAAATAAATAAGAAAATGAGCAGAAGCTTAATTAGCTTTAATGAAGCAAATGGTGTTGATAGGTAGCAAGAAATTGTTTTACTCGCATCCATTTCCGCTTATCAGGATTTTACCATTTTTTTGTTCTATAATAAGATCAAATGTTTCCTGAATTACTTCCAGAATGATTTCGAGGGGTTGTTCTTCGAAGGTAGCTGTAAGCATGCAATAGTAGATGTCAGGATTATCAATCATAATATTGGAATGGTAGGTTTGATTTATTTTATCTACAACGTTTACAAGTGATTCATTTTCAAATACCAGTTGTCCTGTTTTCCAGGAGATAAAATTCCGGTCACGATTTTCTTCTTTAGTCAATTGTCCATTTGATTTATCAAAAGTTCCCTTTTCTCCTGCTGTTAAAAACAGTTTCTCCTTTTTATTACCAATGATGGCTACTTTTCCTGTTTTTACAAATACATCCACCGTTGGTTGTTCAACCTTGGCATTTATATAAAAGGAGGTTCCCAACACTTCCACTTGTATATTTTTTGTTTGGATAACAAATGGTTTTGAAAGATCATGTGCAACTTCAAAATAGGCATCTCCCTGCAACTGTACTGTTCTTATATTACTGGCAAATATTTTCGGATATTTGAGTATTGAATTATGGTTAAGTGTAACTTCAGTACCATCGGGTAATGTTGTTGTGGTTGTTGAATTTCCTGCTACCAGTTGTTCAGTTGAGGGGTTGCTAATTAAATAAAACAGAAAGTATCCGGCTGTCATAACAATTACAATGATGGCAGCTATCCTGAGGAACTTATTATAATCAAAAGGGGTTGTTTCAGACTGCAAAACATCATCAACTTCTTCTTCACCAAATAAAGTCGAACTGATCTGATCCCATTCTTCATTCAGGTTAATTTGCTGATCAATTTGCTCAACACGCGATAGACTCCAGGTTTGTTTAAATCCAAGGAAAGTTTTTTTATTTTCCGCATCTTTTTTAATCCATTCCTCTAGCATCCCAATCTCCTCCTGGCTAGCTTCTTTTGCCAGGTATTTACCGATGAGGTCTATAAAGTCGATATGTTGCTTTTCATTGTTCATTATTGTTCATGAAATATACACATAAATATAATTTTACCCTTATAAAAGTCCAAATATTATTAACAATATGCTGATAATAAGTTCCTTCAGTTCCTCTCTTAATATTTTTAATGCTTTTGAGATTTGCACTTCAACTGTTTTAATTGAAATACCCAGTTTTTCTGCTATCTCCTTATATTTTAGTTCATCAAATCTGCTTAACACAAATACCTGTCGGCACTTTTCAGGAAGCTTTTCAATTGCTTGCTGAATTTTTATCTGTGTTTCTGTTTCCGTCATCGAATTATTTTCAACTACCAGTTGCGTATCTTCGATTTCTACATCCAGCACATAACTTCTGAATTTTTTATGATCCCGGATATAATTCAAACACCTGTTCCTGACTGAAGTGAATAAATACGCTTTTACTGACTTATCAGATGTGATTGTATCTTTTTTGTTCCAAAGGTTGATAAATACTTCCTGAACGATCTCTTTGGCAGTATCCAGGTCATTTACATAACCCAAAGCGAAATTACACAATGGAGAAAAATATTCCCTGAACAATTGTTCAAACAATTGTTTATCAAGATTATGATATGCAATATTCCGGGTCAAAAATGTTTTATTTTGGTATTATTCTAATTTCAAAATAATAACAACGTAATTTATCGATTATTCTTTTACTAATCGTATCTATATAATTTTACTGAAACGATACTGAATGGTTTCAATATTCAGCAATAATGGACAATATTTATTAAATAGTCTTTAAAGTGGAGCAAAGGTTTACTGATTGTCATGAAATTTTAAATATTAGGATTCTTTTTTTTCCTTCTAAAACGTCTAAACATTTTTTTCTCGAATTCCCAGAAGAACTTAAATTGACCAAAGATAGTTCCATAAAACATCAGGATAACAAAATAGGCAGGTGTGATAGTAATTAAATAAACAGGAATAACAACCCATAATGAAGTGGAAGAGTCAATCCCAAGAAGTGCAAAAACAGGTCTCTTTACAAACAATGTAGAACTTCCGGTAATGGCGAAAATGAAAAAAATTAACCAGAATTGGAAATTATTTGTAATACCCCACTTATTTTTTAATTTTTCGAACATAAATTCTAATAATTAATATTTTAACAGAAAGAAATCATAAATGTTTTGCAACAGAAATTTAAATTAAATTCCGCTAAAAAAACAGATTTTATACAATCAATAATTTTCTGTTCTTTTGTCGGCATAAAAATAATATTAAATGCCTCTTTTAATTATTCTTTTTTCAATTCTTATCATCATAGGATTATTACTTATCTTGATGACAAAGATGTACTCCAATAAGTTCGAAGCCCACATTAAAACACCTGGCGATTATAGTATTCCATTTGAATCAGTCAGGTACCAAACAGAAAATAATAAAAGACTATACGGGTGGTGGATACCTGCTCCAAAAGATGAGGAGGTATCAGCATCCACGATTATTTTGGTACATGGTTGGAACCGCAATGTTGGGCGAATGATGCCATACATAAAAGAACTACATCCGGCAGGTTATAATTTACTGGTTTTTGATTCCAGAAACCACGGAAGCAGTGATCCGGATGAATTTTCATCCATGCCTAAATTTGCAGAAGATATTATTGCATCTATTAATTTTTTAGAAAAGAAACCTGAAAGTAATATTGAGGATCTAAGCGTGATTGGGCTTTCGATGGGAGGCGCTGCTTCCATTTATGCCGCTTCTAAAGATACACGGATAAAAAAAGTGATAACAGTTGGTGCCTTTGCACACCCTGCCAAAGTTATGAAAAGGGAGATCCAGAAAAAACACATACCCTATTTCCCTGTGATCTGGATGTTCTTTAAATATGTACAGTATAAAATTGGCAGCTCATTTGACTTAATTGCACCCATTAATAATATAGGAAAAGTAAAAGCAGATTTATTATTGATCCATGGAGAAATGGATGATGTTGTTCCGGTTGAAAACGCCCAATCAATGGAAATTGCCGGGAATCAATCAACAATCAGATTATGGACTATTCCGGGGAAAGGTCATTCTAACTGTCATGAAGTTCCAGAATATTGGAATCAGGTAATTGCTTTCTTGGATAAAAATGAGAGGAAAAAAAAAGCTACCGGAATCCCGATAGCCTCTAAATTATCTGATTTAAAATTTACTCTTCAATGATCACACCAATAGCCTCAAAAGTATAAGCAAACTCAGACTCGGTAATGGCATCAATTTCTTCCTGCGATTTTCCTTCATCTTCAGCATAATGTTTCAACATCTCCACAGGAATCATTTCCTTTTTTGCAAAACCTTCAACTGTTGCAGTTTTTCCTTTTGAATCAAGCGGAACAAAAAATGCATAATCTTTAAAAGTTACTTTAATAACATCTTCATTCCCAACATCTAAATCCATCCAGCAACCGGAATTCTGACAATTGATAACGATCTTGGATTTCATACTAACCCAAACTGAATCCTGTTCTCCCAACATGGCAATTACCTTTTCGCCCGAAACCAGGTTTTCAACGGATATCTGTTCTCCAAAATACCCATTCTTGTCCTTTTCAGTTGCTTCTGTTGCTTGCTGCTGTTTTACAGTGACAGAATTACAGGCAAAAAGCACTCCAGTGATAATTATTGCAAAAATACTTCTGATCATCTTTAAGATTGATTACTGGGTTATGGTCATAGGATTGATTTCAATGTCTGAAACATCCTCAATTTTTACCAGCTTGTCATCTGTAAAGCCGTTAAATGTTTTTAATACATAATTGATAACAGCTACTGCTTCTTCTAAGGTTTGAACTTGAGGTGTCATTGGCGCATTGTAAGTAACACCATTTATCACCATTTCTTCATGTGAGCCGTTGAGTGTTTGAGCAACACCTCTTTTAAGGTCAGCTAATAAATAATCGGCATCAGCCAGTGGAGGGAAAGCTCCGGCAACACCTTTTGCATCTGCCTGGTGGCATACAATACATTTAGTTGTGTAAATTTGTTTACCCAATTCCAATTGAGCTTCCAATCCTGAAGTTTCAGCAGGTTTTACTTCCTCTTTTGTGGATTCCTCTTTTGGAGCCTGAGCTTTATCAGTGCTACCACTGCCACCACAAGCAGCGAAAAATACTACCGCAATAACTGTAAACAAAGCAATAATTTTATTCCTTTTCATTTTGTAGGATTTAATTGTTTTAATTGAATTTTTTGACAAATGTACAGTTAAATTATATAGATGTACAATGATTTCATATGTTTTTATACAGGAGATTTTCACAATTCAGATAACTTGTTTGTGATAAACAGAAATTGTCATTTTGTCATAGTTAATTGACTGGAATAATCTTTGATTCGGTCGTTTACAGAAAATCAAAAAAATAGATATACAAATGCAAAAAGGAACAATAAACGTACAGACTGAAAACATTTTCCCGATTATCAAGAAGTTTTTATACTCCGATCATGAGATATTCATGAGAGAACTGGTATCGAATGCAGTGGATGCAACCCAAAAGTTAAAGACCCTTGCATCGATGGATAAAGTAAAAGGAGAATTGGGAGACCTGACAATTCATATTGAGGTTGATAAGGCAAACAAGCTATTAAAGGTTATTGACAGGGGGATCGGTATGACTGGTGAGGAGGTGGATAAATACATCAATCAGATTGCCCTTTCCAGCGCAGAAGACTTTGTGAAGAAATATAAAGGTAAATCTGATGCTGATAAAAATGCATTGATTGGGCACTTTGGACTGGGATTTTATTCTTCGTTTATGGTGGCGAATAAAGTTGAAATCCAGACCAAGACCTACAAAAAAGGTGGTCCTACAAAAGCTGTTCAATGGGAATGTGATGGAAGCCCAAATTATACACTCACTGAAATAGACAAAGAAGAAAGAGGAACAGAAATCATCCTTCATATTGCTGATGATTCATTGGAATTTTTGGAAGAGCACAGAATTCTGGAATTATTGAAGAAATATTCGAAATTCCTACCGATTCCTATCCAGTTTGGAATGGAAAAAATTTCTGAGAAAACGGGTAAAAAGGATAAGGATGGCAATGATGAATATAAAGAGGTTGAAAAACCAAGGATCATCAATAATACCAAACCTGCATGGACTCAAAAACCAAGTGATTTAACAGATGAAGACTATAAAAATTTCTACAGGGAATTGTATCCCATGAATTTTGAAGAGCCTTTGTTTCATATTCATTTAAATGTTGATTATCCATTCAATCTCACTGGAATTCTTTATTTCCCTAAGGTGAAAAAGAATATCGAAGTTCAACGCGATAAGATACAATTGTATAGCAACCAGGTTTTTGTAACAGATTCTGTAGAAGGAATTGTTCCCGATTTTTTAACCTTAATGCATGGGGTTCTTGATTCACCTGATATTCCGTTGAATGTTTCCAGAAGTTATTTGCAGAGTGATTCCAATGTAAAAAAGATATCCAACCATATCATGAAAAAGGTATCTGATAAATTGGAAGAGATTTTTAAAAATAACCGGGAAGAGTTTGAGCAGAAATGGGATGATATTAAAGTATTCATTCAATATGGAATGATTTCAGAACCTAAATTTTACGACAGGGCTGAAAAATTTGTGCTGTTTAAAAATGTGGATGGGAAATGTTTCACTTTTGATGAATACAAAAAACACATTGAAAAGACACAAACCGATAAAGATAAAAAACTGGTTTATCTGTATACAACTGATGTAGATGAGCAGCATGCTTTTATCGAAAGTGCAAAAAGCAGGGGTTATGATGTATTGGAAATGAGTGGCGTTATTGAAAACCACTTCATCAATACACTGGAGCAAAAATTTGAAAACACCTCATTTGCACGTGTGGATGCTGATACCATTGATAAAATTATCAAAAAGGATGAAGATCAACCATCCAAACTATCAGAAAAAGAACAGGAAACTTTAAAACCGGTTTTTGAAAAATTCGCTAAAAAGGAGAATTACACCATTATTTTTGAAAGTTTAAGTGAGAAGGATCAACCAGTTATTATTACCCAACCCGAGTTTATGAGAAGGATGAAAGATATGTCGAAACTGGGTGGTGGAATGGATTATATGGGAACCATGCCGGATGCTTATAACCTGGTGGTTAATTCAAATCATAAGGTAGTTTCAGAAATATTAAAGGAGAAGGATAATAAAAAGCAGGAAAAGCTTGTTAAACAAGTAACTGATCTTGCTAAACTTTCTCAAAACCTGTTAAAAGGACAGGAATTGACAGACTTTATCAATCGTAGTGTTGACATTATTAGTAAATAAGGGTAATCATCTAATCATAAATAATAAAGTATGAAATCAATTAAAAAATCATGGATCATCATCGGGGTTATTGTCATCGCCGGACTAATGTTTTATTCTTCCATAAAAGGAACATATAATTCAATGGTTTCCAT
>DAOVYU010000045.1 GCA_030635465.1 Bacteroidales bacterium
TGAAAATGATAATATTCTTAAATTTTCAGACGGTGGTTTGTTCATACCCTTACGAACTTTTAAAAAGTTGTAGAAAATGTATCCAACTACTATTGCTGCAATTATATAAGTTATGTATGCTCCCATGCGATTAAATATTTTTATTAATTACATCCAGTATTTTATGCTTTGGTTGTACACCAACAAACTGATGAATTTTTTCTCCATTTTTGAAAAGTATCATTGTTGGTATATTTATCACGCCATATTTTGAAGCCAGGGTACGATTATCGTCAACATTAACTTTTCCAATAAGTGCACTACCATTTAGCTCGCTGGCTACTTCATCCAAAATGGGGTCCTGTGCTTTACATGGAGCACACCATTCAGCCCAAAAATCTACCAATATGGTTGTATTGCTAACCACTTTATCAAAATTTGGATAATTCAAATGTATTGGTTTTCTTGTATCTATCATGACAAAATTTTAGAAATCCTACTATCAATAAACATGCCAGCATATCACCTAAGTATCACTATTGTGATTCCTTGTCCCCCCCGTTCTACATGTTCATCTTTGAATTGTTTTACTTCCGAAATAGATTTTAAATAGTCATGAATCAATGTACGAAGGATTCCATACCCTTTACCATGAAGAATCCTAACCTCATTAACATTCAGTAAAATAGCATCATCAATATATTGCCTGACCATTTCGACGGCTTCTTCACCTCGTTTACCCCTGACATCCAACTGCATATTAAAAGTGGTCATTTTGACATTCATATTTTCAATGATATTCGCATAAGACGATTTTTTTCTTTGAAAAGAAACACCACTTGATCTTTTTTGAGAAGATTTTTGTACATTTTTTAGCTGGGTTTTAAAAGTAACAGAATTAAATCCCACCACAATTTCATCACCATTAATTTCCAGGGCTTCACCAGTAATATCCTGTTCTTCAATAGTTACAATATCACCAACTTTAATGTTCTTATCTATTGAGTTAATATCTGCCACTGCATTTTCTTCTGTGGAGATTTTGTCCTTTTTCGGTTTCTTTTTACCGGGCTTAGCTTTCGGTGATTCTGCAATTTTATATTGATTTTCTTTAAGCTCCTGACGTAATTTTTTTGTTTTCTCCTTATCTGCCTGTGATTCTCGTATTTCTTTAATCGTATGCTCGATTAACTTGTTGGATGAATCAATCAATTCACTGGCCTCTTTCCGGGCTTTTTCTAAAATCTCTGATTTTTTAGATTTTAACTCGGTTGATAAAGATTCATATTTATCAATCATTTCTGCTAAAAAATCATCAGCAACTTTCAACTCATCTTGTTTTACTTCGAGTGCCTTTTTCTCAATTTCCAATTGCTGCAATTGCTGATCAAAATCCAGTTGTTTTATACCTGTTTTTTTCTCGGCAGATTTTAGAATAGTTTTTGGAAATCCTATTTTGCGGGCTATTTCAAATGCAAATGAACTACCTGGTTTCCCGATACTCAATTGATACAATGGTTGCATTGCTTTGGTATCAAACAACATGGCACCATTCACTATCCCATTACCTTGTCTAGCCTGTAGTTTAAGATTTGAGTAATGTGTCGTGATGACCCCAAATGCTTGTTTTTCATTGAGTTTTTCCAATATGGCTTCTGCAATAGCTCCTCCCAGTTGTGGTTCAGTTCCGGTTCCAAACTCATCAATTAGAAACAAAGTTTCTGCATCAGCCTGCAAAGCAAAATGTTTCATATTCATTAAGTGCGAACTGTAGGTACTCAAATCATTTTCCAGCGATTGCTCATCACCGATATCAATAAATAAATGTTGGAATATTCCTGTAGAAGAATCTCCTTTCACAGGGATCAATAATCCACACTGTAACATATATTGTAGCAAACCAATGGTTTTCAGGCAAACAGATTTACCTCCTGCATTGGGGCCAGAAATTACCAGAATTCTATTTTGATTATCCAGTTTTATATCTAATGGAACAACAGCTTTGTTTTGTCTTTCATGTGATAAAAAAAGTAATGGATGAATTGCTTTTTCCCAATTTATTGAATTTATATCCCCAATAGCAGGTTTAATGCCTTTTATTTTTATAGCAAGTTTTGCTTTCGCTCTTATAAAATCTATCAGCCCAAGAAACCTATAAGATTCCATTAAATCTGGAATAGCAGGACGGATGAAGTCAGAAAAATCTTTGAGTATTTTGATGATCTCCCTTCGTTCTTCACCTTCAATCTCCCTAATTTCATTGTTGGTATCAAATATATCCTCTGGTTCAACATATACAGTTTGACCGGTTGCCGACTGGTCGTGAATAAATCCTCTAATCTGCCTTTTATGAGCAGCAGGAATTGGAATTACCAATCGACCACTTCGAATAGTGATCTCTGCATCATCATTAACAAATCCTGATTTTTTTGCATCCTTCAGCGACTTATTTATTTTCCGGTCGATGGAGGATTTTTTGCTATTGAGTTTGCTTCTGATACTTTTTAGATTTGCTGATGCATTGTCCTTAAATTCACCTTTATCATCTATAATGTGCTGGATTTGACGAATGATATTTTTATCTAAATCTATCTGTTGCACCAGGGTTTGAATAGATGAGAATTTTTCAGGCTCCAACTCATTTATAAAGTCAATGCATTCATCAATGGTGGTTAAGGAAGATTTGAGATCAAATAATTTTTCTTGTTCTATATAGGTGCCGGGTATGCTAATTCTTCTTAATTCAGGTTGGAGGTCAAAATAATCACTAGCTGGAAAAGTATTTTCCAAAAGTAGAATCTGTCTGAATTCATCCACCTGCTTAAGCAATTTATTCAGTAGCTCAAAATTTGAAGTAAATCTGATCTTTTCCACATACGAACGACCCATTGAACTCAGGCAATTTTCATGAATCATTTGCCTGATGGTATCAAAGCCTATTTTTTGTTCAAAGTTTCGTGGATAGATCATGTTAAATGTGACTAAAGTTTTTGCCATAGGCATTCCTTCGGAAGAATGACTAGAATGCCCGCCTGGCTGACCGGTCGGACTGGCCTAAAGTTATTGTTTTGTTGTTTATATCATTAGGTTTCGGATAGTAAATTATATAAATCAATATTTAAATAAACTACCTCTTTACCAATTTTCTTTGGAACAACGATTCCCAGTTCTTCCATTTGACCAAGGTATTTTTTTGCTGTGTTCAGACTTTTTATGTTTTGGTCAATTAATTTTTTCGGGCTTACATATGGCTGTTCAAAAATTTTCTCAATTGTTTCTTTTCTGATATGAGGAAGTTTAATATTTATTAATTCAAGGGTATTGTTAAACAGCCTGTCAATTTCCTCTATTTTACTAATTGTATAAATAGCCGTTTCTTCAACAGCTTTTAGCATATAAATAATCCAATGTTTCCAACTTCTGCGTGCTGTAACACTATTTAGAAGGTCATAATAATCATCTTTTTCCCTTATGATGTAAGCACTCAAATACAATATCGGTAATTCCAGTAATTTTTTTTGAATCATTAAAAGGATACTCAATATCCGTCCTGTACGCCCGTTTCCATCTCTGAACGGATGAATTGCTTCGAATTGGTAATGCGACACTGCGAACTTTATCAATGGGTCATAACTATACTTTTTATCATCATTTATATATACCAGCAGGTTATCTAATTTTTCTTTAATTATGTTGATTCCCCTTGGAGGTGTATAAACTACTAGACCTCCCAATAAACCACTTCCTCTCTTTTTTATAACTGTCTCAGTTTGTGGCGGGCGGATTCCATCTTTCACCTGCTTGATCTCCTGATAAACTTTAATTAGTAATTCTATGTCGAACACTCCGGTTTTTACTATCTCTTCATAACCTGTCCACAATGCCTGTCTATAAAATAACACCTCTTTCGCGTTTCCTTTTAAGTAAGACTCTCCAATTATCAATGATTTGTATAACTCATCGTCGGTAGTAAATATATTTTCAATTTCCGTACTTGCTTTTGCTTCTCGCAATGCTATTGTATTTACCAACATAGCTTGATTAGGAAGTTTACTTGCTAATCCTTTAAGTTGTGCCAGGGCTTTATTAGAATTGTTTAAGGCTTGAAAAACTTCAATTGTAATTACCTTCTCATCCGGGGGAGGTAATATTGGTAAGTTATTGTTAGGTTTATTTCTGTCGTATGATATTACTTTTGACATGCAAACATCTTTTTGTCAAAAATACATATATTTTGACATTTATTAAGATAACTGTCAATTTTTTTTCAATTTAATTGTGTTGTATCAATTTATCAGGTTTTTTGATAAAAAACTATAATGGAGTTTCGTTATTTTTGTAAAAAACAGTGAAAATGACGGAAATAATAGACATCTTAAAACTTACTGTTGTTGAATGGCTCCACCTGGTTCAAACCATTTGGGATAATATAACAGACGAAACTGAAGGTGCAGATATTGAGGATGATCATAAAGCAATTCTGATCGGCCGTCTTGAATTTTACAATAACAATCCTAACGATAACATCAGTTGGGAGGAAGTTGATAAAAATGTAAAGATCAATCCATGAATAAATTCCATAATATTCTATACCTGATATTATTTGCCTTTAGCTTAGTATCCTGTTATCAAGATTATGTATATAAACTGGAACTAACTGAAAACTGGCAATTCAAAAATGCTGATACTAGAAATTGGTTTTCTGCACAAATACCCGGATGCGTGCATACTGACCTTTTGGAAAATGGGATTATTGAAGATCCATTTTTTGGCAGGAACGAACAAAAACTTCAATGGATTGAAAAATCCAATTGGGAATATAAATCAATCTTTTTTACAGATGAAGATATTCTTGATAAAAGCAGAGTAGAGCTTGTATTTAAAGGTCTGGATACTTATGCTGATGTATACTTGAATGATTCATTGATTTTATCAGCTGATAATATGTTCAGGGAATGGACTATTGATTGCAAAAAAAATTTGGTATTTGGGAAAAATGAACTCTTTATCAAGTTTTCGTCACCCGTAATAATTGATTCTGTTAAAGCTACAAAGCTTTTATATAAACTTCCTGACACAAGAGGGTTCACCAGAAAAGCACCGTATCAGTATGGCTGGGATTGGGGACCCCGATTTGTAACTTCAGGTATTTGGCGTCCAGTGTATCTGAGGTGCTGGAATGAGTTTCGAATTGAAAGTATTCAGATTATTCAAAAAGAATTGACTGAAGGAAATGCTGAGATAACTTCAATTTATGAAATAGAAGCTTTAAAAGAAGGTAGGGTTGAACTTATAGTTCTGGATGTAAATTCAGATCAACAATTTGTAAAGATCAATAAAGATATCAAAGCAGGTATAAATTATTTGGAAGTTGATTTCAATATTGAAAATCCGGAATTATGGTGGACCAATGGACTGGGAAAAGCACACTTATATGATTTGGAATTTATTGCGAAATCAAATTATTATATTGATGTAGCCAAGCAAAAGATCGGATTACGAACGCTGGAGCTGGTCCAAAACCCAGATTCAATTGGTTCATCTTTTCATTTTGAATTAAACGGGATACCTGTTTTTATGAAAGGAGCCAATTATATTCCCCAGGATAATTTTCCGGCAAGAGTTAATGATAAAAAATATATTCAAACCATACAAACTGCGGTAGATGCTAACATGAATATGTTACGGGTGTGGGGTGGTGGAATTTATGAAAAGGATATTTTTTATGAACTCTGTGATGAAAATGGAATTTTGATTTGGCAGGATTTTATGTTTGCATGTAATATGTATCCGGGTGATGAACCATTTATTGAGAATGTCAAACAGGAAGCCATTCAAAATGTAAAACGATTAAGAAATCATCCTTGTATAGCTTTATGGTGTGGAAACAATGAAGTAGATGAAGGTTGGTTTAACTGGGGATGGCAAAAGTCTCTGGGTTATTCTGTAGAAGATTCCACAGTAGTCTGGCAAAACTACCTGAAGATTTTTGAAGAAGTCCTTCCCCAAATTATAAAAACCCATTCACCCTATACCCCCTATACCCCTTCTTCCCCTCGCATTGGCTGGGGTCATGAGGAAGCCACAACAGAAGGCGACATGCACTACTGGGGTGTTTGGTGGGGAGAAGAACCATTTGATATGTATGAAGATAAGGTTGGCCGATTTATGACTGAATATGGATTCCAGGGTTTTCCGGATTTACACACACTGGATTCATGTTTGTTACTTGAGGACTTAAACCTTTCTTCGCCGGCTTTATTGAATCACCAAAAACATCCTCGTGGAATGGAATTGATTCAAACTTATATGGAACGCGAGTTTATTGTCCCTGATGATTTTGAGAATTATACATATGTGAGTCAACTGGTTCAGGCATATGGCATTCAAAAAGCACTTGAAGCACACAGAAGAGCGATGCCCTATTGTATGGGAACTTTATACTGGCAATTAAATGATTGCTGGCCAGTGATTTCCTGGAGCAGTGTGGATTATTATAATCGATGGAAAGCATTGCATTATTTTACAAAAAAGACATTTGAAGATTTTTTGATATCATTTGAAGAAAATAATAGTGTTTTAGATGTCTTTGTTATTTCTGATAAATTGGAGAATGTAAAGGTCAACTTAGAAGTGAAAATTTTAAATTTCGACGGAAAAAATATATGGTCAGAAGAAAAAGAAGTTGAAGTTCAAGCAAATTCAAGCCAGATTTATATGAAATTGCCAATAGTGGATTTTACAAAAGAAGACCATCTGATTTCTGCAAGATTAGTTTTAGACGGTAAAGTGTTGGCATCCAACATTTACTATTCCTTTCCATTGAAAGTTGATCTTCCCGTCATAATCGATCTTAATTGTGTAAGTGGGCTTTTCCATCACAGGGTAGTTTACATCTACAATCCAGCCCTCCCCGATAAACTGCAGAGTTGATGCATCCACAAGCCCATCAGGCGTGCTAGACACCAACATCCAGCACTCAGGGATTGGAATATTCCATACTCCGTCCTGAGTCTCCACCAGATATTCAATTGCATAGTCTCTAGCTACCTCCAGTCCTTGCAGATCAATTTTCGGGATCAGACGCTGGTTGACCTCATCCCACATATCGTCGATGATAGCTTCTATGACCTCGCCTTCTTTGATAGTTATTATTATCTGATGTGGAGTAATGAGCTCATGATGGGCCGTGAAGGTCCCTGTTCTGTCTCCATGCCCTGGGTGTGACGTATTGAAA
>DAOVYU010000074.1 GCA_030635465.1 Bacteroidales bacterium
AGTTATGCAAAAAAGTTTAATCCCCAACTGGTGATTGATGCTGCCACGCTTACCGGAGCAGCTTTACGAGCAATTGGCAAATATGGAATTGTTGGGATGCAGGCCAAAGCAGATATTGAATTTAAAAACTTAAGATACAGCGGTGAGAAAACATGTGAACGCATTGTAGAGTTCCCTTTCTGGAAAGAATATGGGGAATTGATTAAATCAGAAGTTGGTGATATTAAAAATTTGGGAGGAGCTGAAGGAGGTGCCATCACAGCAGGTAAATTCCTGGAACATTTTACGGATTACGCTTACATTCACCTTGATATTGCAGGGCCTTCATTTGTAGAGAGCTCATATAATTATTGGCCTGCCGGAGGGACCGGAATAGGTGTTAGGTTATTATTTGATTTTATTAAAGCTAAGTTGAAATAGAAATTGGTATAACTTTGTATCGATAAATTTTTGAACATGATGAAACAAAAGGGAAATACACCGAAAATAAAAGTTGGTATTACACATGGTGATTTTAATGGGATCAGTTATGAGATCATCATTAAAACTTTAATGGATAACCGCCTGCTTGATATGTTTACGCCAGTTATTTATGGTTCTTCAAAAATTGCATCCTATTACCGAAAAACACTGAATTTCCATGATATGAATTTCAATCTGGTAAAAAAAGCAGAATATGCAAATTCGAAAAGGACGAACATTATCAATTGCTATGAAGAGGAAGTAAAAATTGAGATAGGTAAACAAACCAATATAGCTGGGGAACTGGCTTTTCTGGCCCTTGAAAAAGCCGTTGAGGATATCAATAAAAAAGAAATAAATGTGCTTGTTACGGCACCTATAAATAAAAAAAATATACAGTCTGAGAAATTCAATTTTTCTGGACATACTGATTATCTGGCCAATAAATACAATACCAACGATCATTTAATGATCATGGTAAGTGATAAATTAAGGATCGGGATTTTAACCGGTCATATTCCAGTAAAAGAAATAGCCAATACAATTACAGAAGATATGATCTTAAAAAAGATCAGGATAATGCATAAATCATTGCAAATGGATTTTGGAATTCGGAAACCAAAAATTGCTGTTCTTGGCCTAAATCCACATGCCGGTGATAAAGGCGTGATCGGTTCCGAAGAAATTGAAATTATCACACCTGCTATCCAGCAAGCCAATAATGAAAAAATATTGGCTTTTGGACCTTTCCCAGCTGATGGATTTTTCGGATCATCACAGTATATTTCTTATGATGGCATATTAGCCATGTACCATGATCAGGGCATGCTTCCCTTTAAATCTTTTGCTTTTGATTATGGCGTAAATTTTACTGCAGGGTTGCCTATTGTCAGAACTTCGCCAGCTCATGGTACAGCCTTTGATATCGCAGGAAAAAACATTGCTTCACCAAACTCCTTCAGACAGGCAATTTATACTGCTGTTGATATTTTTAATAAAAGAAATCAATTTGATGAATTGAATAAAAACCCATTACCAATAAATCCACCTGTGCAAAAACAGGAATATAGGAAACCTGAATATCAGACGCCTGAAAAGCCTGCTGAAAACAATACTCCTTTACCTGAATAAATGAGCTTAATAAAATAGATGTGTGATGTACACTAACAAAGAAATTGCTCATATTATTGACGGACAAATAATCAATGAAGACCTGAAGGATCAGGTTATCACAGATATCCTTATTGATTCGCGTAGACTTATAAATCCCAGCAATTGTATTTTTATTGCATTGGTATCCAAAAAAAATGATGGACATCATTATATTAATGAGTTGTATGATAGGGGAGTCAAAAATTTTATCATTTCTGATCCGGCATATGTACTCCCCGAAACTAACTGCATATTAACGGATAACACTTTATCTGCACTTCAGAAGCTAACTGCAGCACATCGTAAAAAATTCGATATTCCAATCATTGGTATCACTGGTAGCAATGGTAAAACCATTGTTAAAGAGTGGTTATTTCAATTGTTAAGTCCTGATAATAAAATAGCCAGAAGTCCGAAAAGTTATAATTCACAAGTTGGTGTACCTTTATCAGTTTGGCAAATAAAACCGGATAGTGAACTGGGTATTTTTGAAGCGGGTATTTCAGAACCTGATGAAATGGGGAGGTTGCAACAAATAATTCTGCCTACGATTGGAGTTTTTACAAATATTGGAGATGCTCACAGCGAAAATTTCATCAATATCATACAAAAGGTTGGGGAAAAACTGAAGCTATTTACCAAGGTGGAAACTTTGATTTATACCCCAGATTATGGGGAGATGCAGGAAATTATTATTCGTTCTGAAATTCTCAATGGTATTACTGCTTTTACCTGGAGTAGAAAACAGGATGCAGACCTCAGAATTTTAAAATCTGAAAAATCAGATTCAAACACAACAATTGCAGGGAAATTCAAGGATGAAGAACTTTCTATCACCATTCCGTTTACAGATGATGCATCCATAGAAAATGCCATTCATTGCTGGGCCGTTATGTTATATTTTGGATATAACAATACAGTTATTGATATGCGTATGCAAAATTTGCAACCCATCGCCATGCGGCTTGAAATGAAGGAGGGGATCAATCACTGTTCAATTATCAATGACAGCTATAATTCCGATATCAATTCCTTGAACATTGCCATAGATTTTCTAAATCTGCAAACCCAGCATAAGAAAAAAACCATCATTTTATCTGACATTTTACAAAGCGGTCAGGATGATGAAGAATTGTATACTGAAATTGCCGGATTTCTACAAAAAAAAGGCATTGACAAAATTATTGGCATCGGTAAAGCTATCAGTAGACAAAAGGACAAGTTTGAGATAGAAAGTGAATTTTTCCCAGATACCGATACTTTTCTTCATACTTATTCATTTGCCGGATTTCAGAATGAAAGCATTCTTTTAAAGGGAGCACGTATATTTGAATTTGAGCAAATTAGCCAGGCACTGCAACAAAAGGCCCATGAAACAGTTTTAGAGATCAATTTGAATGCATTGGTTAATAACCTGAACTATTATCGAAAAAAGCTGCAACCAGAAACAAAAATTATGGCGATGGTCAAGGCTTTTTCTTATGGTAGCGGAAGTTTTGAAATTGCAAATATTTTACAATACCATCACATCGATTACCTGGCTGTAGCTTATGCTGATGAAGGTGTTGAATTAAGAAAAGCAGGCATTACTGTCCCAATTATGGTAATGAATCCTGATGAACAAAGTTATGATGCAATTATCAAGCATAACCTGGAACCAGAAATTTATAATTTTCGTTCTCTTGATCTATTGGAAGAAGCAACACGTGTAAATATCATTCCTGAAAATAAACCAGTTAAAGTACATATCAAGCTGGATACAGGCATGCACCGATTAGGATTATTACCAGGAGAGATGGATCATCTCATCGAGCGTTTATTAACTTTACGTTCAATTTATGTTCAATCAGTTTTTTCACATTTAGCTTCCAGTGAAGATCCGGAAGATGATGATTTTACCAATTACCAAATAGATCAATTTCAAAAAATGTCGACCAGCATACAGGAAAAATCAGATCATCCTATCATGTTGCATATACTTAATTCGGCTGGGATAAGCCGGTTTCCAAAGGCGCAATTTGATATGGTGCGTTTGGGTATTAGTTTATACGGGATTCCATCCACTGCATCTGATAAGAACAAGCTGGAAAATGTAAGTACACTCAGGTCAACTATTTCACAAATCAAAACTATATCTGCCGGAGAAAGTATTGGATATAACAGAGCCTCAATTACTGATAAAGACATCACTATAGGTATTATACCGGTGGGATATGCTGATGGACTCAACAGAAAGTTAAGCAAGGGAGTTGGGAAGATATATATTCAAAACAATGCTGTTCCCATTATCGGGAATGTTTGTATGGATATGTGTATGGTTGATATTTCCGGAATAGATGTAAATGAAGGTGATGATGTGATTATTTTTGGGAAGGAACACCCCATTACAGAACTGGCCAATGTATTGGATACAATTCCTTATGAAGTATTGACAAATATTTCAAGGAGAGTAAAGAGAGTATATTATCACGAATAACATTTTTACAATAAACCAGAACAACAAACAAATCGATAATGGATAAAAAAGTATTATCAATATTAATCCCGGCATATAACGAAGCTGCTACCATCCATCTCATCCTGGATAAGGTGATCGATGTAAAATTGATAAAAAATACTGCCAAAGAAATTATAATCGTTAATGATTTTTCTACTGACCAGACTGTAGAGAAAATAGAATCCTACATCTCAGAACATCCCGATTCCAACATTCGCCTATTTAACCAGGAGAAAAATATGGGTAAAGGGGCAGCCATACACAAAGGAATAGAACTGGCAACCGGAGATTTCGTTATTATTCAGGATGCAGACCTGGAATACGATCCTGAGGAATATAACCTTTTGTTACCGCCTATACTGGATGGTTTTGCTGATGTAGTATATGGTTCCAGATTTAGTGGTGGCAATCCTCATCGTATTCTGTTTTTCTGGCATACCATCGGCAATAAATTCCTGACTTTTCTTTCCAACATGTTTACAAATCTAAACTTATCTGATATGGAAACCTGTTATAAGCTTTTTAAATCAGATGTGATCAAACAAGTCAAACTGCAGGAAAACAGATTTGGATTAGAGCCAGAAGTAACAGCAAAAGTTTCTCGAATAAAAGGTGTGAAGATATACGAAGTGGGGATTTCATATTATGGCCGTGATTTTTACGAAGGGAAAAAAATTGGCTGGAAAGATGGTGTAAGAGCCATCTGGTGTATATTAAAATACAATATCTGGAGCAAGTAATTACTGCTTTGTTTCTTGTTTCTTTAGTTTACTTTTTGCATAAAACTTTTCATTCCACCACACCCATAAGAAAAACATCACTACATAAAAAAATGGACGCAACACATAGTCGTGCATAAAGTCCCAATGTTGTGGAATGGTCATGGTAACAAAAGTCATGCTCACAATCCTGAAAATATTTACAAAATGTATAATCACTAAACCAAAAGGAATAAACCAAAGTTTTTGTTTCCATGGTCCAGGATATAATATTATCAGAAAAAACCACTGATAAAATTGTTTCAGACCCGAACAGCTCGTGTTTACATATACATAACCATTATTTTCCGCATAAAAAATCACATTGTATCTTGCTCTTCCTGCAATGGAAAGTTCATCAAAAGCAGTTACATTTACATTAAATACATCTAACACCCAAACACTGGCTACAAATACTTTACCTGCCAGCCAATATGCTGAATCAAAAATAAATTGAATAGAAAATAAATCCCTGATTAAAAGCCTCCACAAAAAATGAAAAACCAATAGTATAGACATAAAAATGATCACATCTTTAAAAGCTTGTAAATGATATTTTTTAATGATATCATTTAACTTATTAATGTAGGATTTACCCATATCAGTTTAAGTTTCAGAGGTTTTTATAAGATTAAATTAACCTTTAAGATTGAAGGGCTAAGATATAAAAACTTTAATAACTTTGTACTTCGATACAAAAAGAAGATCGGGATCAATTTTTTTCAAACAATTATTAAATCTATGAAGAATTTTTTTCGTTTTGGAAAGAAAAAACCTAAGGAATACAGACCATTTCTAGGCCATAATGTAGATCCTGAAAAGTTGGAAAAAATTCGAAGTGAAGGCCTCATCGATGCAAACTATGATGACAAGCCTACAAAAAAACGGAAAAAGACTTTATCAGAAAGATTAAGAGAAAGAAAAAGACAAAAGGAACGTAACATTGAAAGAAAAAGAAGAAAGAGATTTGAACGAAAACTATTAAAAAAACAAAGGAAGGAATTCAGAAGAAGTTCACGTATTGAATTTATCCGCAAGTTTTATCCAAACTACAAAAAATCAAGAGAACAGATTTTTGAGCAACAATTAGAAGAAGGGACAACTGGTGATTCAAAATCTGTCTTTCGAAATTATTACTACTATACGCTTAACTCAACAGCTTTATTTATTATTTCATATCTACTAGTCTATTTAATTTACCAGTTAACTGTATTGATAGCTGCATCACGTTGGAAACTTGATTCAGTTTTATTTTATTATGATTTAGCATTTAATGATTACTCACCTTTATGGTCAAAATATAAT
>DAOVYU010000006.1 GCA_030635465.1 Bacteroidales bacterium
AAGGAGAAAAAATAATTATTGTTGAAGCATCAGATATGGATGAAGCGGTTAAATATGGCTTAAATATGGCCACTAGAGAAGATACTGTTTTATTATCGCCAGCCTGTGCCAGTTTTGATCATTTTGAAAATTTTGAAGAAAGAGGTACCAAGTTTAAAAAATCAGTCTCAAGATTGTAAATAAAGTAAACTATAGATTAACGTGTAGAAAGGAGTTTATCTAACTCATGCAATACTTGCTCAACAAAATAAAAGGTGATAAAATAATCTGGTTGGTGGTGATCATACTTTCGGTATTTTCAATACTGGCAGTTTATAGTTCAACTGGGACTCTGGCATATAAATACCAGGGAGGGAATACCGAATATTACATGATAAAACATTTTATCATTCTAGTCCTGGGATTATTTTTAATGTACCTGGCTCACCTTGTTAAGTACACCTATTTCTCACGTATTTTTCAGATCGCTTTATGGATTGCAGTTCCCCTTCTATTACTGACCCTGTTTTTTGGATTAAACCTGAATGAAGCCAGAAGGGTTTTACCCCTACCTTTTGGATTAACTTTTCAAACTTCAGACCTGGCAAAATTAACACTGATCATGTACCTGGCTCGTATGCTAACTAAACGTCAGGAGGTAATTAAAGATTTTAAATCAGCTTTTCTTCCAATTGTCATACCTGTGTTGATAGTCTGCTTTTTAATTTTACCAGCGAATTTTTCTACGGCAGCGATTTTATTTACAACAAGCCTGGTTTTAATGTTTATTGGCAGGGTGAGTCTGAAACATATATTTTCTATGGTAGGCATTGGAATCGTGATCATGTTTTTCATGGTATTGATCGCTAAATCATATCCGAACTTTTTACCAAGAGTTGATACATGGATCAGTCGGGTTGAGAATTTCAAGGAGCCAAATGCCGAAGAAAACTATCAGGTAGAACAAGCAAAGATCGCTATCGCAAGTGGTGGAATTGTTGGAAAAATGCCTGGCAATAGTGAACAGCGAAATTTTTTACCTCACCCCTATTCTGATTTTATATTTGCAATTATCATAGAAGAATATGGACTAATTGGCGGATCACTGGTTATTTTTCTTTACTTGATCCTGTTATTTAGGGCAGTAAAGATTGTCGCAAAAGTCCCACGAAATTTCGGAGCGTTTTTAACCATCGGAGTGGCCTTTAGTCTGGTTTTCCAGGCAATGATCAATATGGCTGTTGCAGTAAATTTATTGCCAGTTACGGGCCAAACATTGCCATTCATCAGTATGGGCGGTACATCCATTTGGTTTACAAGTATATCTATTGGGATAATATTAAGCGTTAGTAAGGAAGTTGAAAAAAACACGGAATCATATGCAAGAGAGCTCCAAACAGCATAGGACAAAGGTCATCATAAGCGGTGGTGGAACCGGAGGTCATATTTTCCCTGCTATAGCCATTGCCAATGCCCTCATAAAAAGAGAACCTGATACAGATATACTTTTTGTTGGAGCAAAAGGAAAAATGGAAATGGAAAAAGTTCCGGCAGCTGGATACCCGATCGAAGGTTTATGGATCAGTGGATTACAACGAAAATTAACAATTAAAAATCTATCCTTTCCTTTTAAAGTATTATCCAGTCTGATGAAAGCCAAAAAGATCATCAACAATTTTAATCCTGATGTGGTAATTGGTGTAGGTGGTTATGCTAGCGGTCCAACCTTACGTGCTGCTACAAAAAAGAAAATCCCCTCAATAATCCAGGAGCAAAACTCATTTCCCGGGATTACCAATAAATTACTGGCTAAAGATGTTTCCCGAATTTGTGTGGCTTATGACGGTATGGGAAAATATTTTCCGGAAAATAAAATTGTTAAAACTGGAAATCCCGTAAGGCAAAACGTTATTGATATTAATGGAAAATCAGATTCAGCATATAAATTCTTTGATCTGGATAAAAACAAAAAGACCATTTTAGTGGTTGGTGGAAGCCAGGGTGCCTTTTCTATAAATAAAGCTATTTATAAATACCTTGATTTAATTATTGAAAAGGGAATCCAATTGATTTGGCAAACTGGAAAGTTCTACTATGAAACTGCCAAAGAAGTAACAAATGATTTGAATGACAAGGGAATTAGAA
This sequence comes from Bacteroidales bacterium, assembly GCA_030635465.1. Taxonomy (GTDB): domain Bacteria; phylum Bacteroidota; class Bacteroidia; order Bacteroidales; family JAADJA01; genus JAADJA01. The sequence continues at coordinate 2,125 of DAOVYU010000006.1, forward strand.
CTATTCAATTTATTGACAGAATGGATTATGCATATGCTGTTGCTGATGTAATCATTTCAAGAGCTGGGGCCATTGCCATATCAGAGATTTGTGCAGTTGGCAAACCAACCATTTTTATACCATTGCCAACAGCAGCTGAAGATCATCAAAAAAAGAATGCTTTGGCTTTGGTAGAAAAGGAGGCTGCCCTTTTTATAGAGAATAAGGATGCCATCAATCAGCTTGGTAAAGCAGTAATGGATTTGATTAATAATGAAAATCAACAATCAACATTGCATATAAACCTGAAAAAGCTGGCAATAACAAATGCAGATGAAAGAATAGTGGATGAAATATTAAAATTAACAGCAAATTAAATTGAAAATAAACAACCTACATACTATATATTTCTTGGGAATTGGAGGAATTGGTATGAGTGCCCTGGCCAGGTATTTTAATGGTCTGGGTATGCAGGTTGTTGGATATGACAAAACAAAAACCCCCTTGACTGTTCAACTTCAACAAGAAGGCATTCAAATCCATTACCAGGACAATGCAAGCCAAATCCCAAAAGACATTGATTTGGTAATCTATACACCGGCTATTCCAAAGAGTAATACAGAATTTATTTACTTAACAAAAAGTAATATTCCTATAAAAAAACGATCAGAAGTTCTCGGTTTGATAAGTAACGAGAAGAAAACAATTGCTGTTGCAGGTACACATGGAAAAACAACAGTTTCAACCATGATAGCTTTTTTATTGAAAAATTCAAACATCGATTGCAGTGCTTTTCTGGGAGGTATCTCCAAAAATTACAAATCAAATTTGCTGGTTTCTGATCATTCGGATTGGGTGGTTGTTGAAGCCGATGAATTCGACAGATCATTTCTACAATTAAACCCTGATATAGGTATTATCACTTCAATGGATGCGGATCACCTTGACATTTATAGTAATTTTGAAAGTTTAAAATCCAATTTTACCCAGTTTGCCGAACAAGTAAAAACCAATGGCACCTTGTTGATTAAAGATGGACTTCAATCAAACTTCACTCATCTAAAAGATCTACAATTATTTACTTACTCCTTAACTGAAGGTACTGATTTTTATGTATCGAATATCCAACTGAAGAATAACAATTATTGTTTCGATTTTGTCTATCATGATAAAATCATTCAGGATTTAACACTTGGTATTCCCGGACTCATCAATGTAGAAAATTCAATTGTTGCATTGGCTGCAGCAGTTTTAGCTGGAGTTACAGAGAAAGAAATCAAGGCATCATTACCATTATTTTCTGGTATTCACCGCCGGTTTGATTACCAGGTCAACACAAAAGACTTAGTATTTATTGATGATTATGCGCACCACCCGGAAGAAATAAAGGGTTTTGTCAATTCGGTCAAATTGATATATCCTGATAAAAAAATCCTGGGTATTTTTCAGCCACACTTATTTAGCAGAACAAGAGATTTTGCAGATGAATTTGCCAAAAGCCTCGATATGCTGGATGAAATTATTCTATTGCCCATTTATCCTGCCAGGGAAAAACCCATTGAAGGGGTTTCATCAAATATAATCTTTGATAAAATTCAATCTGAAAATAAATTGATTTGTTCAAAATCAGAATTGATTCAAATCATCAGCAAGTCTTCATTTGATATTATCCTGACAATGGGTGCAGGTGATATTGATCAATTGGTTTTACCCATAAAGGAAAATTTATTAACTGAATCAAAACAAATTGTAAATTAATGAAACGGGTATTCCATATCATATTCTGGGTTATCATCACAGCAGGAATTCTGGTAATGGTAAGTTTTATAGAAGCTGAACATAAAAAAACTACCTGTAAAAGCTTTGAGATTTCAATCGATTACAAAAATGAGGATCCATTAATATCAGTAAATGAGATAAAAAAGAACATTTACGATTCTTTCGATACGCTCATTGGCAAAAGGCTGATAGATATAAACCTGGTACAGATTGAAAATATGGTGAACGAAATAGATTTTGTTTCCAATGCTGATGTGTATACAACCATCACCGGCAAAATGAATATCAGTATCACACAGCGAAAACCAATTGTTAGAATAATCAATGGCTCAAATAATAGTTATTATATTGATCAATCCGGAAAAATAATTCCCACAAATCAGGGCTATCCTTCAAGGGTAATGATCGCCAATGGTTTTATAGAAAAAGCTTATACAGATACACTTTCTATCCAAAATAATATTATTCTTGCAGAAATCTTTAAAATAGCATCCTATATTCAAAATGATCCTTTTTTAAAATTACAGATTGAGCAACTATATGTTACGAAAAATAGGGAGTACGAATTTGTTCCGAAAGTTGGACGACATATTATTATTTTTGGCGGAATTGAAGATATGGAGGAGAAATTTAGAAAACTAGTGGTTTTTTATCATCAGGGAATTAATACTGCAGGTTGGAATGTATATAAATCAATTAATCTTAAATTTGAAAACCAAGTAGTGTGTGCAAAAAAATAAATCATAATAAATAATAACCAGGACAATAAATTACACATATGAAATCATCAGAAATCATTGTCGGCTTAGACATCGGAACAACAAAAATCGCAGCCATTGTTGGTAGAAAGAGCGAGCATGGCAAAATAGATATTCTCGGACATGGCCGAACTGAATCTATAGGTGTTAAGCGAGGTGTAGTATCAAATATTGAAAACACAGTAAACTCAATACGAATAGCCATAGAGGAAGCCTCTCAAAAAGCAGGTGTAAATATCAAGTATGTAAATGTTGGTATTGCAGGACAGCACATTAAAAGTTTGCAACATCGTGGTGGAATCATCAGGGAAAATTATGACAATGAGATTAGTAAACAGGATGTAGAAACATTGCTAAACAACATGTACAACCTGAACATGAGCCCTGGTGAAGAAATTATTGATGTAATTGCCCAGGAATATATTGTGGACGACGAACAGGGTATCAAAGAACCTGTTGGAATGTTGGGGAATTCTTTGGAAGCCAATTTTCATATCATTATCGGACAAACAACTGCTGCAAAAAATATTTTCAAATGTGTAACTAAAGCTGACTTAGAGGTTGTTGACCTCATTCTTGAGCCCATTTCTTCGGCTGAAGCAGTACTCAGCGAAGAAGAAAAAGAAGCAGGCGTTGTTTTAGTGGATATTGGTGGAGGAACAACTGACCTGGCCATTTTTCAGGATGGCATTATCAGGCATACAGCTGTAATACCTTTTGGTGGTGATGTAATTACAGAAGATGTAAAAGAAGGATGTACAATTATCCGTAAACATGCAGAAGAACTAAAAATCAAATTCGGATCTTCATTGGCCAGTGAAAACCGAGATGATGAAATAGTTGCCATTCCGGGTTTAAGAGGTCGCCCTCCCAAAGAAATAAGCTTGAAAAATCTAGCGAGTATTATCCAAGCCAGAATGGAAGAGATTGTTGAACATGTGTATTACGAGATTAAAAATTCAGGTTATGAGAAAAAATTGATCGCCGGGATCGTATTAACTGGTGGTGGTGCTCAATTAAAGCATCTTTCTCAACTTACTGAATTTATCACGGGCATGGATACCCGGATTGGATATCCTAATGAACACCTTGCAAATGATGTCCCTGAAGATCTTGCCAGTCCAATGTACGCAACTGGAGTTGGATTGGTAATTGAAGGGATGAGAAGGTATTGTAAAGAGATGGAAGAAGCAACTGAAAAAGAAGTAGATTTAGTTGAAGAACAAGAACCCGAGGATGAAAGCACAGACACATCCCAGGTAAGACCAATGAGTTTTTTGAAAAAAATTCAAGAGTTTTTTGAAAAAGATGATGTGTAGGTTCTGTTGCAGATTTAGCTTATATCAATTTTAATACCTTTCGGCTTTCCCATCAGGGCCAGTGTAAATTCATATGTATTTATTGAATAGAATACTTCGTCATACTTCCTCTAGTGATGTCATTGCGATAATGAGGGACGAGGAAAAAGCAATTTTAACCTTTTATTAGATAAATGAATTTTACACAAAAAATAACAAGTTTGAACTAATATTTCTTTCAGGGTCAATCCTATTTTTTAATTCACTGGCATGCCAAAAAAGGCCTTAATTCATAACTTAATTTTTAACATACATTTTGTTGATAAAAAAAAATCTTCCCCATTTAATCAGGACTATTAAATAATAATTTTAAAAACAAAAAATGGATAATATGCTTAAATTTGATTTACCTAAAAATCAATCGTCTATTATTAAAGTCATAGGTGTTGGTGGCGGCGGAAGTAATGCTGTTTCGCATATGTATAGCCAGGGAATAGAAGGTGTTGACTTTTTTATATGCAACACAGATGCTCAATCAATGGAAGTAAGTCCTGTGCCCGTTAAAATCCAGCTTGGATCAAAAGGATTGGGAGCTGGTTCGGTTCCAGCAGTAGGTAAAGAATCTGCAATTGAAAATATTGAAGATATTAAGCAAATCCTCGAGAAAAATACAAAAATGTTATTTATCACTGCCGGGATGGGTGGTGGTACGGGTACCGGAGCTGCTCCTGTAATTGCTGAAGCAGCAAAAGAACTAGGTATATTAACCGTAGGTATTGTTTCGCTTCCATTTTTATTTGAAGGAAGAAAAAGAAAGCTTCAGGCAGATGCAGGCATTGAAGAATTAAGAAAACATGTTGATACTTTATTGACCATCTCCAACGATAAACTGAGAGAAGTTCATGGCGATCTGAAACTTTCAGAAGCATTCCAAAAGGCTGATAACATTTTGACAGTTGCTGCCAAAGGAATTGCTGAGATTATTACTGTAACTGGCTATATCAATGTTGACTTTGAAGATGTAAAAACAGTAATGAAAGACAGTGGAACAGCCATTATGGGATCAGGTATTGCAGAAGGTGAAAACAGGGCGATAGATGCTGTTGAACAAGCACTTGCTTCTCCATTATTAAACGACAATCATATTAAAGGAGCAGATAATATTCTATTGTATATTTCATCTGGAGATGAAGAAATTACCATGGATGAAGTAATGGAAATTACTGATTTTATCCAGGAAGAATCTGGTCAAAATGCAGAGATCATTTGGGGAAATGGTAAAGATACCAACCTGGGTAATAATATTAGCGTTACACTAGTTGCTACAGGTTTTCATGCCGATAAAGAAGAAGGAAAATACAAACCTGGCAGACGGATCGTACATCCATTAACAGAAGGTCCACGCGAAGAAATAAAAACTAAACCCCGCATAACAGAACCAATAAGTGAAATAACCCTCATTTCACCTAAAAAGGAAGAAACTGATATTCCTCAGGAAACGCAAAAAGAGACACAGGAAACTTCGGTAATGGAAGTCAAACTGAAAACCATCGAAACATCAATTGAGCAAAGTGATATTAGAACTGTTGAAATAAAGGAAGAAAAATCAGAGGCATTCAAGTTAAATTTTCAGGAAAAAACAAAACCTACCTCAAATAATATTTATCCTGCTGAGTTAGAAAGGGAAGAGATTGAAAAAAAATCGAAAGAACGGATTAAAAAATTGAAAGATCTGAGTGTAAAATTACGTACACCAACTGAAATTGAAGAACTTGAAAGTACTCCAGCATATGTAAGAAGGAATGTTGCTCTAAATGATGTTTCCCATTCATCAGAAACAATTATTTCCAAATATACGCTGGGTGAATCTGAAGATAATAGTCCTGAAATAAAATCAAATAATTCATTCCTGCACGATAATGTTGATTAACATCAGTCTTAATGAGTCTTGAAAAAGCTATAAATGAGGATATAAAGACCGCCATGCTGGCCAAAGATAAAAAATCGCTGGAAGCTCTGCGTGCAGTAAAAGCGGCTATTTTATTGGCCAAAACAGATAAAGGATCAGAAGGTGCAATCTCTGAAAATGTAGAGATGGGCATTTTACAAAAACTTGTAAAACAACGAAAAGATTCTGCCACTCTTTTTCAATCACAAGGTAGAGCTGATCTGGCTGAGGAAGAAAATTTTCAGTTATCAGTTATTGAGAAATACTTACCCGAGCAGATGAGTGCAGACGAAGTAAGGCAACATGTTCAGGATATTATTACTGAAACAGGTACCAGTTCGATGAAAGATATGGGTCGTGTGATGGGAATGGCATCTAAACGACTGGCCGGAAAAACCGACAATAAATTGGTAGCATCAATTGTAAAAGAATTGCTTGAAAAATAATTCTCACCTTTCCTTCCACTAACTTACCGAATAGTTAAAGTCCTTCTTCTGGTTGAAGGACTTTTTTTATTATTTCATAATAACAAACAAAAAGAGACTGCCATAAATGACAATCTCTTTAACATCTTGTTTTTGAGCAATTTTTTTATACGCCCAGCACCAATCTCTTGAAACTAGTTACTTTTAAATCAACATCCGTTTCTTTTAAGAACTGAGATACAGACTTCTTTGTATCCCTTACAAAATCCTGGTTCAAAAGTGTATTTTCCTTAAAGAATTTGTTAAGTTTACCTAGTGCAATCTTTTCTAGTATTACCTCAGGTTTACCTTCCTGACGTGCCTGATCTTTACCAATTTCAATCTCTTTATCGATCACATCCTGCGAAACACCATCTTTATCAACTGCAACTGGACTCATGGCTGCTACCTGCATAGCCAGTTGGTGCCCAGCATCATCAAAACCACCTTTGGTAAAACCTAGTATAGTTGCCAGCTTACTTCCCATATGGTTATAAGCATAAGTACTCTCAGCTTCAATATAATCGTAACCGGCCAGTTCCATTTTTTCACCTGTTTTGCCAACCATCTCTGTAACATTTTCTTCTACAGTTCTGTCGTTCATCATCAGATTATTTAGAGCTGCAACATCTTTTGGTTTTTCAGATAATATAATATCCATAATGCCATTAGTAAAACTTACAAAGTCATCGTTTTTAGCCACAAAATCAGTTTCACAGCTTAACTTTAAAACGGCTGCGAATTTATTATCTTCTGTTGTTTTTGCTAATACAATACCTTCGTTTGCTTCTTTGTCAGCACGCTTACTTGCTACTTTTTGTCCTTTCTTGCGAAGAATATCAATTGCTTTTTCAAAATCACCTTCAGCCTCTACCAATGCTCTTTTACAATCCATCATACCGGCACCGGTCATTTTTCTAAGCTTATTTACTTCTGCTGCTGTAATATTTGCCATTTTTCTTTTCGTTAATCCCGACAATACCAAAAGATATCGGTATCGGAATAGATTATTTAATCTGTTTATTTTTTAGTTACCTTTTTTGCTACAGTTTTTCGAGGACGTTTTACTTTTTCTTCTTTCTTTACCTCTTCTTCACCCTCTACTCCAGATTTTACTTTAACCTTGGTCACTTTCTGTCCTTTTTCTATCTTCTCATCTTCTTCAGCCTCAATCTGCTCAATTGTTTCACCCTTCACTTTTACTTCTGCCAACTCTTGTTCTTCCTTCTCTTCAGCTGCTTTTTTATCCCTATCGAGTTTACGCTCAACCATTCCTTCTTCAATGGCATTAACCATAATCTTTACAATGAGGTCAATAGATTTTGAAGCATCATCATTTGCCGGAATTGGAAAATCAACTTTAGTGGGATCCGAATTGGTATCAACAATTGCAAAAGTTGGTATATTCAATTTTTTAGCTTCTGCTACAGCAATATGTTCCTTTAAAATATCCACAATAAACAATGCGGATGGCAACCTGTTAAGGTCAGCAATACTACCCAGTTGTTTTTCGAGTTTGGCACGTTCACGCTGAATTTGTAAACGTTCCCTTTTGGATATGTTCTTATAGGTATCAGTAGTCATCATCTTATCGATGGATGCCATTTTACGAACTGCTTTTCTAATAGTAGCAAAATTTGTGAGCATCCCACCTGGCCATCTTTCAGTAACGAAAGGCATTCCAACTTTTTCAACGTGAGTAGCAACAATATCTTTTGCTTGCTTTTTAGTAGCAACAAATAATACTTTTTTTCCTGATTTTACAATTTGTTTTATGGCTGAAGCTGCTTCTTCCAACTTAGCTGAAGTTTTGTAAAGATCGATAATGTGAATGCCATTACGCTCCATAAAAATATAAGGAGCCATATTTGGATTCCACTTTCTTTTCAGGTGACCAAAGTGTACACCTGCATCTAATAATTCATTGAAATTTGTTCTAGACATGTGTTTAATGTTTACATTCTGTTAATAAAAGCAATTGCTGAGTAGTCCAGAGACTTCAGGAGTCTCAACAATTTAGATACTAAACATTGATATAGAAAATATTAACGTTTACTGAACTGGAATTTTTTCCGGGCTTTCTTTTGTCCGTATTTCTTTCGCTCAACCATTCTGGGATCTCTTCTCATCAATCCTTTGGCTTTCAATGGAGGTCTGAAGTCCGGATTAATTTCAACCAATGCTTTTGAAATAGCTAAACGCAAAGCTTCTGCCTGACCTTTGATTCCACCACCATCCAGGTTTACCTGAACATCATATTTGCCTGCGGTTTCAGTTATTTCGAATGGCTGATTAACAACATATTGCAAGGTTGCAATAGGAAAATATTCTTTGTAATCTTTTTTGTTAACAACGATATTACCTTTACCCTCTTTTAAATATACACGGGCAATCGCAGTTTTTCTTCTTCCTGTAGTATTAATTACTTCCATTGTTATTATTTAATTTTAGTCAGGTCTATTGTTTTGGGTTTTTGCGCTTCATGTGGATGTTCAGGACCTGCATATACAAACAAATTCCTATACAACTGGCTTCCAAGTCTACTTTTTGGCAGCATACCTTTTATTGCCTGTTCAACAACACCTGTAGGCTTTTTAGCCATTAATTCCTGAGGAGTTCTAGTCCGTAGTCCACCCGGATAACCAGTGTGACGAACATATTCTTTATCTGTCCATTTTTTACCTGTCAACTGAATTTTTTCAGCATTGATGATAATGACATTGTCACCACAGTCAACATGAGGTGTAAAATTTGTTTTAAATTTTCCCCTTAAAAATTTGGCAGCTATAGACGACATCCTTCCAAGGATTTGGTTTTCAGCATCTATGATAACCCACTCTTTATTTACAGTTTCTTTGTTTGCGCTAACTGTTCTGTAGCTTAAAGTATCCATCTAAATCTTAATTTCGTGTTCAACAAATTTCCTTTCGAAAATTGGGCTGCAAAAGTAGAATTAATTTTTTTATTTAACAAGTTTTACAAACAAGATTTTGTTAATAAACTTTTCTTGTTGCGAAATGCCTGAATATCAGGCAAAATTCATTATCTTGGGGCAGCAAAATTAGTTCAATTTTAGCAAGGTGCAAACTTCAATTTTAAAAATATATATTTATATCACCATTTTTGCCATTGCCATGGGTTTTATGGAAAGTGCAGTGGTGGTATATTTAAGAGAGTTATACTATCCTGATGGTTTCGATTTTCCTTTAAAACCAATCGGACAAAATATTGGCATCACTGAAATACTTCGCGAAGCAGCAACACTCATAATGCTAATTATTGCTGGGATCATAGCAGGTAGAACAAAAACCGAAAAGTTCGGATTCTTCATCTATTGTTTCGCCATTTGGGATATCTTCTATTATATTTTTTTGAAATTATTGTTGGGTTGGCCGGATTCCTTTATGACCTGGGATATTTTATTTCTAATTCCGGTTACCTGGGTAGGACCTGTTTTAGGCCCGGTAATCAATTCACTTACGATGATCCTTCTGGCAGTTTCGATTAGTTATTATACAAATTTCAGCTCAACTGTTAAGATCAAACTAACAGAATGGGTTTTATTTATAACAGGATCGGTGGTTATCATCATTTCCTACATCGAAGATTATCTTGACTATATGCTGGATAAATTTTCATTTTTCGATTTGATAAATACCTCCAATATGAATGATGTAAACGAATATGCGACTAATTATATACCCTTGAATTTTGCGTGGTGGATATTTATAATTGGGGAGGTGATTATATTAATTGCAATTTACAATTTCTTTGTTAGAAACAAAACTATAAATACTATCCAGTAACTTAATCTAGCAACCTTTCGACCTAACTGGCAGGAAAAAGCCTGGCAGGTCTTTTCCAAACAAAAAAGCCCTTAAAAAAGG
>DAOVYU010000080.1 GCA_030635465.1 Bacteroidales bacterium
ACACTAAGGAATATCAGTCGTTTCAAAAGGAACAAGATGTAAAATGAGCAAGAAAAACGAACAATACTAAACAAGAAGTCTCGTCCTCGTTTGCAATGAGAACGCCTCTATAATTGGGATTTGTAATGTTCTCTGTTTCCCTTCTCAATAGGGTTTGACAAAGGATTGATGAGAGGGAATGGTCTTGTGACAGTTACAAAATTCAATGTGCATGAAAAGGAAGGATTAGTATAAATTAGCATTATAAATGCTATAATAAATTCCGTCCTCATTGCAAACGAGACGATAGGGGAGACAAAGATTCTTCGTTTCACTCAGAATGACAATTAAATAGAGTTATGAGTAAAAAACAAAAAAAATATGACAATCCATTTGCTGCAACATACAAAGGCATCAGTGATTTATTTAAAAAGCAGGAAAGAGTTGGAGTGCTCAGTCTGGATGATCGATTAGATGGTAAACGTATTTTAATAACTGGTTCAAGTTCAGGACTGGGTCTGGCAACTGCCACTCAGCTTGCAAAACTTGGGGCTGAGGTGATTATGGCTGTAAGAAGTGGTATTCCTGAAAAAGGAGAAGAAGTTAAAAAGAAATCTGGTTCAGAAAAGATACATATGCTTCATGTTGATCTGTCGGATTTTGATTCAATCAAAGAGTTGATTGATGAAGTCAAAACAACTTTTGGTAAGATTGATATCCTGATTTGTAATGCTGCCATAGTCTCCAAAAAAGCACGAAAGACAAAACATGGATTGGAGGAAATGTTTTCAGTAAATTACCTCGCAAAATTCGTATTGGTTAACCTTTTGCTTAAAGAAGATTGTTTCAATAAAGAGGATGATGATTTACCTCGAATCATTTTTGTTTCATCTGAAAGCCACCGTAATCCTGATGGATTTGAATGGGATACTTTTGGAGAATTTAAGGATTATGGAATGGGAAAATCTGTAGAGCGTTATGGTTATTACAAATTGTTGATGACCACCTTTGCACAGGAACTGTCAAGACGATTAAATCCCAACCAACAACCTAAATATTCTGTTTTTGCGCTATGTCCAGGTCCTGTTAATTCAAATATTGCTCGTGAAGCACCGGCAATATTTCAACCATTATTAAAGATCGTTTTTGGTATATTTTTTAGATCACCAGAAAAGGCCAGTGAACCAGTTGTATACCTGACAGCTTCAAAAGATGTAGAAGGTAAAGCTACAGATTACCTTTTTCTAATGAGTAGAAAGGATGTTGATGAAAAAGCTATAAGTGTCGAGAATGGAACGAAGCTTTGGCATATGTCTGAGGACCTTTTACAAAAAACAGGAATTGAATTATAGTAACTCCTTACAACCTATATAAGCAATAGAATAGGTGTCATATATTTCCTAATGACTTCCCGCAGGGTACCATAATTTTTGAGAGGAATATGGTTTCAAGAGAAAAGTTAAATGTGTAGTGGGTAAGGTGTCGAAAAATTCGAACTATTCCACACATATATGTTTGCAGAAATTGTTATAAGTGTGAAGGTCAATAAAAAAACCTGCCAAAATATTGACAGGTTTTTTAGATTTCATAAAAAAGTTAAAGAATAAATATTAAATCACTTTGACATTTACTGCATTTAGTCCTTTTTTACCTTCCTGTAATTCAAATTCTACTGTATCACCTTCTTTGATTTGATCAATCAAACCAGAAATGTGCACGAAGTGTTCTTTGTTTGAATCGTCTTCAATGATGAATCCAAATCCTTTAGATTCATTGAAGAATTTTACTGTTCCATTTTTCATTATAATAATAATTGTTAAAGAATAATTTAGTGTGCAAAGGTAGTTATTAATTTAATATAAAAAACTTATCAGGTTTTATTTCATTTCATAGCAAATATATTACTCTTTACTCCTAGTTGGGATAACAACTATTGGCACTGTAGCATGCCTTAGCATATATTCACAAACACTCCCAACAAATAAGTCATATAACTTACTTCTACCATGACTTCCGACCACTATCATATCAATATCTAGTTTTTTAATTTCGGCTGTAATTGTTGGATTTATCTGTCCCTGGATTAATAATGTTTCACAGTTGATTCCTTCATTTACTAATTGTTGTTTATAATTCTGTAGTTTGCGATGTTCCTCAAAAAGGACACCAGCCCGGTGATCACGAATGTATTGAGGGCCTACATCATAACCCACGAATTCCGGATCAGGACCAGCCACATGAATTAGCCAGCATTTTGCTTCGTAGAAAGATGCCAGTTCCCCGGCACGTTTGACAAGCCGATCAGTAATCTCTGAAAAATCAAGTAGTGCAAGTATATTTTTTGTCATGAGAATTCAATTTGGTCTAGAATTGGAAATAAATAAACTGTTCGCTACTTCCCTGTGCGATTACTAACAAAATTAACATAATCGCCCAAAAAATACTAAATAACCACCATGGAATTTTTCTGGCAACACATTTGACTGATGTATTACGCATAAACCAGTGCGTCAGGAAGAGAGACCCAATTACTATAAGTACCTTAATAATATCAAGAGATGAAAGTATTTTTTCTCCCTCAGGATTTATAAAAAACATGGACGATAAAATGTTAATTGCTGATTGAAAATCTCCAGCCCTGAAAAATACCCATGAAATATTGACAAAGGTGTAGGTAAGTAGTGCAAGCAAGAATCCATTCCATGCATTAATCTTTATCTTGATATGGCTTCTAAGGTATCTTTCAACAATAAGGTACAAACCATGTAGCATTCCCCAAAATACAAAAGTCCAGGCAGCACCATGCCAGAGACCACCAAGTAGCATAGTAAGCATCAGGCTGATATATGTTCTGGTAATTCCTCTTCTGTTGCCCCCCAGTGGAATATACAAGTAGTCACGAAGCCAGGCAGATAAGGATATGTGCCACCTTTTCCAAAGATCAGTAAAACCAATTGCAGCATATGGATACCTGAAATTGTCCGGGAGTTTTATACCCAGCATCAAGGCTATTCCAATGGCACAAGTAGAGTAGCCAGCGAAGTCAAAGAAAATCTGGCCTGAAAAAGCCAGGGTACCACTCCAGGCATCAATGATATTTAGTACTTTCTCCGATCCGAATACTGCATCCGATGTTGAAGACAATACAACATCTGCCATCACTACTTTTTCAAATAACCCAAGGGTGAGTAAAAATGTTCCCCATAAAAACTTTCGTGTAGTTGCTTTTTTTGGTTCATAAAATTGAGGAATCAATTCGCTTGAACGGACTATCGGACCTGCTACCAATTGAGGAAAAAATGTTACAAAAAGAGCAAAATCGAGGAATGACTTCGCTGGTGGAGTTCTTTTGTAGTACATATCAATGGTGTACGACATAGTCTGAAAGGTATAAAATGATATGCCCATTGGTAGAATAATGTCGGGTATTGCCGGATGATAATTAAATCCAGCTAAATTCATCATAATGGTAAAGTTTTCTAAAAGGAAGCCACCATATTTGAAGAATGCAAGAAAGCCAAGATTAACCACCATACTTAACAGTAACCAGAGTTTCCTTTTTCGTTGATCAGTGAGTTTATATAAAGCATTACCTGCTTTCCAGTCTACCAGTGTTGATACCCACAAAAGAAGGATCAGGGGTGGGTTCCACAATGCATAAAAAACATAGCTGGATAAAAGCAACATTGTTTTTTTTGAGGTCCAGTTGAATATTTTTGAATAATATAATCCTAGCACAATTACCAGGAATACAATAAAACTTAGTGAGTTAAATAGCATGGCCGGGGTTTATTGGAGGTTAGGAATAGCTTTATCATTTAATAGAATTGATACAAGGTCGGTGGTAAAAATTTTCGCATCAGGTGTGGCTAAATGCGACCATTCAGGCGGATCATATTGATTTAAAACTTTATAATCCTCAAAATGATAACCCGGAGTGTTAGTCTCAGCTAGTAGTTGTTCCCAAAATTGATCTCTTGGTAAACCCATATTCTCACCCTGTCTGAATCCACCACTGGATGGTAAGCGGAGAAATATGACATTTCCACCACGAGAATTATACTTTGCAAGCATATCTTTATAGATGTTAATAATTGGTTCTTTAACTGGTGGGGGTGCGTTTTTACCAAAATACATCCATACCTTTTGTATTGTTGCAGCAAAAGCAGTATCATTCACCGTTTTGTCTAACATAGTTGTATTTCTATCGATATCGATATAACTAAAGTTGTAAAATGGCGGCATAGATTCATTCAACCTATCATCATTATACATTCTTTTTATCATTGATTTTAAATCAATGTCGTCGGCCCATTCTTCTTCAGATGAATTGAGAAAAGCAAATGTGTTTTCAAGAGGAACTGATATGAGATGATTGATTCTTTGAGCCCAGGTTCTTTCATAATAGTGATCAACTCTGATCTTTGGCCTTTTCCACATGGGAACTTGTTCAACAGGTGCTGAAAAAAACAAACCAGGAGTTACCCCAATAACAATCGTTCCATTAAAATCAGTATTATTAACAATATCCTGAAAGATTGGGGTTGGAGTACTTCCATCACAGGCAAGCATTACAGGTCTGATTCCTGTTTTTGCTTCCCATTGATCTAATTGGATGTCGAAATGAGCTCTGGAGGAGCCGAGGATAACAACATCTTGTTGCGACATATTTTCTAGTTTGGATCGTTGTACAGCCCATATGGCTAAATCATCATTCAATGCAGCAATATATCCTTGTTCAAGACAATAATACTCCCATGACACAATTCCAGCTATAAAAAGAAGAAGGGCTGTAAAGAAAGTTTTTTTTAGTTGCATATTAGTTACAGTTTTTCAACCCCTTGCTGTAATTGATGCAAATTTGAAATGTTAACAAATTTGGTTAAGCAAACCTGCTTTTGTTTTAATGGCGCTATGATCCATGATTATTTTAAGTAAACAATTAATTCACGTTCTGGTTCAATTGGATGCTATGATGGCAATAATTATAGAAAAAATTGTAATAAGTATTGTTTTGATAATTCTGACTTAATTTCCTGCTAAATACATATCTTTGCTTTTACCGAGAGCTGCAATAATTTACATTTAGAAAAATACCAGATTATGATACACAGGAAACTTTATAGACTATTTTTTATTTTACTAATTATCTCAGGATTATGTTTTAGTCAGAATTTATATTCACAAACAGTTGTGCAATGGTATACATCCATGGGCGATTTCAGGGCTCAACTGAGGGAAGACCTGGTACCAATGACAGCACAAAATTTCATTGATCTTACAAATGCCAATTTTTATGATGACCTGATCTTTCACCGGGTAATTATCGAGTTTATGATCCAGGATGGTTGCCCATATGGGAATGGCACTGGTGGCCCGGGATACACTTTCGATGATGAATTCCATCCTGATTTACGTCATGATGAACCAGGGATCCTATCCATGGCCAATTCAGGACCCAATACCAATGGATCGCAATATTTCATTACTGTTGTCCCTACTGAATGGTTGGATGATGTGCATGCTGTATTTGGGAAGATCATTGATGGGTTAGAAGTTGTTTATGCTATCAGTGAAGTTGAAACAGATGGTAATGATAAACCATTGATTGACGTTGAAATTGATAGTATCAGGGTGGTTACAGGAGATCCAGCAATTACTCTGACAGCACCTTCAGAAGGAATGAAATGGAATGCCAGTGTTGATAATGATATTACCTGGGATAGTGAATTTGTTGCTGATGTTAGAATTGAGTTTTCTTCGGATAATGGTCAATCCTGGACAGATATTGTTGAATCAACATCAGCAAATGCCAGATCATATACCTGGTCGGCAAACAATATTACTTCTCCAGAATGCCTAATAAAGATAAGTGATGTGGCAAACCCAACTGTATTTGATATTATTAATGCACCTTTTACATTGTGTAAATTGGATTTGCTTAACCCCAGCGGTTTTACCTTTTTTAGAGCTGGTTCACCGGTTGAAATTACATGGGACAGTGAAATGGTTGGAGATTTGACCCTCTCTTATAAAACCTCCTCTACTGGAGATTGGGTTCTTATAGATGAAGGAGTACCGTCTTCAAATAATGTTTACTCATGGATACCAGA
>DAOVYU010000402.1 GCA_030635465.1 Bacteroidales bacterium
CTATTGATCACATTGTCGTACCTGCCAATGAAATTAAATGTTCGATCATTCTTTAGTTCAACAATATCATTGGTTCTAAATTTCTCTTTTGATAAATGCGGAGCCGAGATAACTAAACAACCCCTGTTATCTTCTTCAAATTTTACCCCCGGTAAAGCATTGAAATAAGCATCAGGTTCATTACCATTTAACTTTTTCAAAGCAACATGGGTCAGGGTTTCGGTCATTCCATAGGTATGAAAAGTGTTATTTTCAAGTTTTCTTACCTCTTTCAACAAAGCTTGACTTATTTCACCTCCTCCAATAATCAAATTTTTAATCCGATCTAATTTCTGAAATCCACTATCGAGATTTAATGTATTGTATACCTGCATGGGAGTCATTGCGGCAAATTCAAATAATTTATTGAGCTTTTTTAATGGGTTTCCTGATGGTTCAACCGGAATCAGATTTAATCCCAATACAAATGCCCGGACAACCATCATTTTGCCAGCTATAAAATTCACCGGTAAACATAACAAGGTCGTATCATTTTTCTGAAGATTGAAAAATTGACCTGTTAATTGAGCACTCTTTATCATCCTTTCTTTTTCAACCTTCATCCATTTTGCTGTGCCCGTCGAACCGGATGTTTTAACTTTTAACACAGGGAAATCCGAAACCCAATCCAGAATAAACTCATACAAATTAGCTTCCCAAGATGGAATTGAATTACTGGAGACTTGTTGTTTAGCAAAATCCATCAACTCACTTTCAGAATAATATTTTCCTGAGATTGTTAAGCTTCTATTTGGAAAATTATTCATTAAATCAAGTTGTTTAAGTCCCAGTTATTAGTTGGATCAAAATACAATTTACCTTTCGTAATTTTTAATGGCGACTTAAAATTATTGTTATAAAGCTGACCCGTTCCTAAACCTTGTGGCATTTCATTCTTTAAGGAATATGTCCATTGTGCAATGGCATTCAATCCAATATTAGATTCAAGTGCAGATGTAATCCACCATTTAATATTATTTTTTTCAGCTAATTCAATCCACTCTTTTGAAGCTTTAAAACCACCAAGAAGGCTTGGTTTGAGAATGATATATTGAGGTTTGATTTCAATAAGTATTTTTTTTTCTTCTAAATTAAATGCTCCAATTAACTCTTCGTCCAAAGCAATAGGCAAAGGAGTCTTTTCACAAAGTTTTGCCATTTTTTCCCATTGACCTTGTTTGATCGGTTGCTCTATTGAATGGAGATCAAATGCTGAAAGTCTTGTCAATTTATCCAAAGCCTCTTCAGGTGAAAAAGCACCATTGGCATCTACCCGTATTTCTATATCATTTGCTGAAAATTCTTTTCTAATACTTTTGATAAGTTCCAACTCCTGATCAAAATCAATTGCTCCAATTTTTAGTTTTATACAATTATATCCAGATTCAATTTTTTCAATTATCTGTTGTTTCATAGAATCGAACTCTCCCATCCATACAAGTCCATTAATATCAATGGAGTCTTTGCCTGATGTAAATTCGCTTGGGAAAAGCACCCTGGTACCCATATTCCCCTGTTTTCCAACCAACCCCAAATCCATTAAGGCCATTTCCAATCCAAACCGAATAGAAGGAAACTCTTTCAATCCCTTATCAAGATATTCCTGAAAATTTTGAATATTGTTGCAAACTTCAATAATCTTATCTTCATAGTCTAGCCTGTCATCAATACTCAAACCCTTTAATAATCCACATTCTCCAATTCCTTTAACATCTGGATTAGCATCATCACAAATAAAAATAAACCATGAATCTTTAAATGTTAAAATTCCACGCGAAGTGCCACTGGGTTTCTTGAAGTTGAGAGTATATTTTTTATAGGTAGCCTTTAGCATAAGCTAGAATAATAGTCCTATTCCAAAGGCCAATGAAAAGAGTAAACTTGTAATAGCTAATTTTCTTAAATAAGGATCTAATTCTTCAGGAATGGTATTTTTAAATACTACAGCTACATTGATCCATAACATTGGAATGGTAAGCAAAAATAACATTTGAAAAGGCGAATGATAGTTAAGCAACATATAAGTCAATCCGGCTACGACTGAACCAAGTAAAAGAAACAAATGATACCACCTGGCCTTTTCAATACCCATTTTTACAACCAAAGTATGTTTCCCGGAAATCTGGTCATTCACACGGTCGCGCATATTATTTAAATTGAGCACTCCAGCACTCAGGAAACCCATAGCAGAGGCGGGAAGTAATAATTCCCATTTAAAAGTATGCGTATTCAAAAAGTAAGTTCCTATAACACCAACAATACCAAAAAACAAAAAGACAAACAAATCACCAAATCCTGAATATCCATAAGGATTTTCACCAATAGTATACTTTACAGCTGCTGCAATGGCTCCTAATCCTAAGACCAAAAAAATCAAAACGGTTGTAAATTGAATCCCCTTTGTCCCCTCATATATCAACCACAATCCACTGATCAGCGACAAAATCATAAAAAAGATCACGACCCCTTTCATCCTTTTTGGTTTAATTTTTCCACTTTGGACTGCCCTTTCAGGTCCTACCCTTTTTTTACTATCCACTCCATGCTTAGAATCGCCATAGTCATTGGCGAGATTGGATAATATTTGCAGAAA
>DAOVYU010000333.1 GCA_030635465.1 Bacteroidales bacterium
AAACCAGGTAATTTGTGAACTCAAAGCACTTGAAACAGTAAATCCGGTTTGGGAAGCACAAATATTGAGTCATTTAAAAATTACCGAAAAACGACTTGGATACTTGATCAATTTTAATGTGTCCAATATTGGAAAAGGCATCAGAAGGTTTATTAAATAATGATTTAGTGGGATTTAGTGCATTTGTGCTTTAGTGGCAAAAAAGCGAAGAACTCTTGCCACAAAAACACCAGGACATATAACCCTTCAAAATTAAAAATAAAGAACAATATCAATGAATAAAATAAATGCTGAAATAGTTAAGGAGGCAGAAAATTTTGTTACCAAATTTTTGGAGGACGAATTACCGGACAGCGTAGAATTCCACACAATTGACCATGCCAGGTATGTGGTTGAAAGTGCTGAATATATTGGAAAAAATAGTGGATTAAGTTCCGACGAACTCAATGTTGTAAAATTGTGTGCGTGGTTTCATGATGTAGGTTTTGCTATAATTCCTGAACATCATGAAGGAGAAAGTGCCAGGATAGCTGCTGAGTTTTTGACTTCAAAAAATATTGATGAGGACATTATTACTCAAGTACAAAACGCCATTCTGGCTACACGTATTCCACAACATCCAAAAGATATAATTTCACGAGTGCTCTGCGATGCAGACCTCATGCACCTTGCAGAGGCCGATTATTTTGAACGCATTGATAGCATGCGAAAAGAATGGATAAATCTGAAGTGTGAGAAAGTCGGAAAACGACGATTTCATTCAGTATCCATTAAGTTTTTTCAAAAGCATCACTACCATACTGATTTTGCCAAAAAAGAAATACAACCGAAAAAGGAAGAGAATTTTAAACTGTTACAAAAAAAAGTATATATGTTAGAACAAGAAAAAGAGAAAAAGCTTCTCGAAACAAAACAAAAGAAACCAAAAGGCTACTCGCGTGGTGTTGAATCCATGTTCAGGCTTACAGCTCGTAATCAGATCAGTTTAAGCTCCATTGCAGACAACAAGTCAAACATTTTGATCACGGTGAATGCTTTAATGATTTCAATTACCATTACTGTTTTAGTTACCCGATTTGAAGAAATACCCAACATCATATTACCCACCTTGATTTTCCTGGTTGTTGGTCTGGTAACCATTGTTTTAGCCATACTGTCCACAAGGCCAAACATTTCCTCAGGGAAATTTACCAAAGAAGATATAAAACAGAATAAAGTGAATTTGTTGTTTTTCGGCAACTTCTATAATATGGAACTGGAAGATTATGAATGGGCAATTGGTGAATTGATGAAAAATGATGCAAACCTTTATGGCACAATGATCAAAGATCAATATGCGCTTGGCAAAGTACTCGCTAAAAAATACAAACTGTTGAGGGTAGCCTACAGTGTATTTATGTTTGGTATTATTGTTTCAGTGGCGGCTTTTATTTTTGCCTTTATAAACGTTTAGAGAAGAAACAATGATAAAATGAATGAATGCTAAAATGCCTAAATAGATGTGTTATTCACTCATTCTCACATTCTCCATAGGAGTCATTTGGACAATCATTTATGCATTAAAATAACAAAACCATGATCACACAAGAGGCTAAATTACAAGCACTAAATCATCAGATAAATGAAATAATTCTAAAAATTAAAGAAATTGAAAGCAATTACTCTGATGAAATAGGAAAAGTCCATCCCATTTACCGGAAAAGCGCATTAAACCTGGTTCATTATTTGGGTTTCAGAAGTTTTGATATTGACCAATTACAGGATCAGCTCCGGGATCTGGGACTACCCAGTTTGTCGAATGTGGAGGCACACGTGATGAAAAGCCTGCTCTCCATCAGCTCTATATTAAATCATTTATTGGGTAAACCCGGCAGAGAAAAAAGAAAAGGAATTATCTCCATCAAAAAGAGTAAAAAAATACTCAACCGGAATACCAAATTGCTATTTGGGTATAAATCAAAAAAGCGACGGACCAGGATAATGGTTACCCTACCCGGTTCAGCAGGTGATGATTATACTTTGGTCAACCATTTAATGAATCTTGGAATGAACAGCGCCCGGATCAATTGTGCCCATGACAATCCGGAAACCTGGGAGAAAATGATAGGCAACATCCGTCAATCAAGTGATAAACTTTCAAAGAATTGTAAAGTGATGATGGATTTAGGAGGACCGAAATTAAGAACCGGGTCCATCCAGGCCGGACCTAAAATTATCCATATAAAACCTGAAAAAGATGTAATGGGTAAAGTGGTAAATCCGGCTAAGATCTGGATTGCACCTCCTGATATTCCTCCTCCTGATGATACAGCAAAAGCCCATCTTCCTGGAAGTGAAGAATGGTTCAGACACATCAAAAGAGGTGATACTATTCAATTAACAGATACCCGGGATAAAAAAATCAAATTTATTATTGAAGGTAAAAAAGGAAGTGGCCGATGGGGTTATTGTTTTACTTCAGCATATATTTCTTCGGGGACAGCCTTAAAATTGTTCAAACCAGATAATACGGAGAAGTTAGCGCATGAGGTAGGTGAGTTATTACCACTGGAACAATATTTGAACCTGAAGATAAATGATTCGCTGATCCTGCATAGGGATCCCAAACCCGGAGAACCAGCACAATTTGATAACAATGGAAAATTGTTGAATCACGCCCATGTTTCCTGTACACTTCCTGAAATTTTTAAAGATGTTAAAAAAGGGGAGCCTGTATTTTTTGATGATGGAAAAATTGAAGGTACCATTGAAGAGGTCAGTGACGAGGAATTATTGATAAAGATCACCTATGCCAAAGATACCGGTGGAAAACTAAAAGCCGACAAAGGGATCAACCTACCGGATAGTGATTTGAAAGTAAGCGGCTTAACTGAAAAAGATAAAAAAGACCTGAAGTTTGTTGCTGTACATACCGATACGGTGAATTTTTCATTTGTAAACACTGAAAATGATGTACAACAATTATTTGATGAGCTAAGTAAATATGAAACAAATGTTGGTATCATTTTAAAAATTGAAACGCAAAAAGGTTTTAAAAACTTACCACGTATACTGTTGAAAGCGATGCAAACTTTTCCAATTGGTGTCATGATTGCCCGGGGTGACCTGGCCATCGAAACAGGCTGGAAAAATTTTGCCTCCAT
>DAOVYU010000276.1 GCA_030635465.1 Bacteroidales bacterium
AAACCATCATTTGCAGCTTCCCAATTATCTCCTGCATCAAAAGAAACATACACACCATCCTGTGTGGTGGCTGCATAAACAACATCGCTATTTACCGGACTAATGAGGATATCTGATATTTTGGAATAAGTGCCTATGTTTAGAGATGTTTGGGTCCATAAGCCACCTCCATCAATTGATTTATAGATCGATCCAGTTAAATTTCCAAATCCACCAACTCCTCCATATAAGATATCAGAATCCAGGGGATCGCATACAATTGCACCACCCCATTTATTGGTACCTGGTATTCCTGAATTAAAATCCGACCAGTTATCTCCACCATCAGTACTGCTCATAAAACCTGCATGATCTGTTTGGTTTGCAAAACCGGCATAAATAATTTCATCATCCGAATTGGGATCAATAAACACATATTTAAAGCTGTCCCATTCTGGGCCCATATACACATTCTCCCAATTTTCACCTGCATCAATTGTCCGATAAATCATCGAAGCCCATCCGTTGGCACCAAAATTATTTCCGCCAATAAATAATAAGGATTCATTGGTTTTTGAAGCTGTCAGTGCAAAAATCTGAGTTTCAAAAACACTTCCAATATTTGGTCCCATATTTTCCCAGGTCTCGCCTCCATCAGTAGATTTATATAAACCTTCCTGGGCAATAGATGAAGGTCCATTCGACCAGGCATACATACTTTCATCAGCCGTAAAGGTTACTTGAGAAAATCGCGTACCTGGCAACCCTTCAACCAGTTGCCACGTCTCACCTCCATCATTACTTAAATAGCATCCACCTGAGTTTTCAGCCTCAAATCCAACCAACAAATTCAATGGATCATTTGGGTTAACTTCAACATCATCAGTTTGCAAGGTAGCAATTCCTTTATTTACAAAATCCCATGATTGAGCAGCATCTATACTTTTACAAACGGCGAGGCTTAAGAATCCAGCATAAATTACATCTGTATTTCCTGGTTCAAAAATCAAACACCTTGCTGCACCATTATCACCGGCACCATTTGTATTATAATTCCATACTGCTCCACCATCTTCTGTATAATATATCCCATCACCCTCAGTAGCAACATACATTTTATCTGTATCATCCGGGTCAATCAATATGGCATTTGAAACCTGGTTAGGAAAACTACCGGAAATATTCGACCAGCTTTGTCCATAAATATCCGTTTTGTAAATTCCCATGATCTGACCACCAAACAACTGCCCACCTGCAATGTAAACATCACCTTCGGAAATCGTAAGGCTGTTATAAGGTTTACCAACAGGTAAATTACCTGTCCGGTTTTCCCAGGTGGCTCCGCCATCAAAAGTAGCAACAACAGCTGCATTACTAAATCCTTCATTTCCGATGGCAAATATTACCTGGCTATCATCCGGATCAACAACAAGGCTAACCACCGACCAACCAACAGGTAAAACACTGGTCATATTAAAGTAAATCCAGCTATCACCACCATCATCCGATTTTACAATTACATTATTGGATGATCCACTTCCGGAGGATAAGCCCATGTATATCACATTTGGGTCATTAGGATCAATGGCAATATCAAGCCCGTATCCATTAACAGGAATGGATTTCTGCTCCCATGTTACACCGCCGTCAGTTGATCTGAATATTTTATAATTGGCATAAAGTCCAGCAGCATAAATGGTTCCATCCGAAGAAGCTTCAATAGTTTCAACCCCTGAAGTAGCCAAACTTAATAAGCCTTCCATATATGTCCAGGTTTGTCCACCATCATCACTTTTATAAGGAATACCAGCAGCAGCAAATACAATTTCTGTATTTAACGGATACACTGCAATATCCATTACATCACCACCATAAGGACCAATAGAATTCCACTCATTGGCACCTTTAACCTGGTTTAACATTTCTAAATAATGATGATTATAAACAGATCGTTCTGAAAATCCATTTTCATCCATTTGTACTGATTGATCCTGACTGTACAGCATTAAACTTATTGAAAGACTAATGAGAAATAATGTAATTTTTTGCATAATTTTTAAGTATTTAGATAAGTTTTCAAATATAAGTATTTAAAGCTAAAAGGTATGATATGAATGTTAAATTCATAAAATTATTTACTTTTGATTCTTCATGCGAATAGTGGGTACAGATAAAATATCAGGACTTCTTTTTTTCTTTTCAATTATTTGGTTGATTCTGCTGAATAGTTGTAATTCTTCCGAAACCTGGAAAATATACTCCGACCAAAAAGGCTATCTTAATTTAAATGACTCAGTTGACTATATGGGTATGCAGGTCTGTAAAGAATGTCATTTTGAAATCTATCAATCATTTTTACGTACTGGAATGGGTTTGTCCTTCGATTCGGCCACCCGAAATAAAAGTCTTGCTGTAATCAGTGAAGATTCATTATTATTTGATCCATTTAAAAACTTGTTTTACAAACCCTATTGGGAACATGATACCATGTATGTTAAAGAATCCAGAATTAAAGACAGCCTCTCAGTGTTTTCAAGAACAGAAAAGATATCGTATATAATTGGATCTGGTCAGCATACGAATTCTCACATTTATGTTTCTGGGAGATATGCTTACCAAGCACCATTTACGTATTATACACAAGATGGAAAATTTGATTTCCCTCCCGGTTTTGAAGATGGGGCCAATTCACGTTTTTCACGAAAAATAGGACTTGAATGTATGTCGTGTCACAATGGTTTTCCGGATTTCGTTATGGGTTCAGAAAACAAATACAACCATATTCCAGATGGAATTGATTGTGAAAGATGTCATGGTCCCGGCGAGATACATGTAAAATTAAAAAAGTCAGGATTTTTAATCGATACCGCAAAATACATTGATTATAGTATTGTAAACCCGGCCAAATTAAGCACTGAATTACAGATTGATATTTGTGCCCGTTGTCATCTGCAGGGAACGATGGTTTTAAAACCCAATAAAAGCTTTTATGATTACAAACCAGGTATGCGTCTCACGGAAGTGATGGACATCTTTATGCCTGTATTCGAAGGTGGTGAAGAAGATTTTATCATGGCTTCACATTTTGAGCGACTCTCCCAAAGCGAATGTTATATCAGATCTGGCAATAAATTCAATTGTAATAATTGTCATAATCCGCATATTTCAGTCAAAGAAACCAATAAGAGCAGGTATAATAAAGTATGTCTGGATTGTCATCAGCCACAAACAAATAATTGTACGTTGTCTGAATCGGAACGAATGAAAGAGAATAATGATTGTTTTATTTGCCATATGCGTGAATCCAGCAGTCGTGACATTCCACATGTAATAATCCATGACCATAAAATTACCATTCCACCAACCGAGGAACAGCTAAAGGAAAAGCGTATTTTTAAAGGTATGGCCATCATAAATAAAGCAACACCTGATAGCTTAACCATAGCACGTGGTTATTTACTGGAATATGAAACCTATCATCCTGATCCGAACTACCTGGATTCGGCCTATAAATATTTACAAATAAAATTCCCATCCGACACGAACTTTTTTATCACTGCATTGATAAACCTGTATTTACATCTTCTATATTACCATGCAATCACATCCTTT
>DAOVYU010000363.1 GCA_030635465.1 Bacteroidales bacterium
GGATGTCCAAACAAATGACATCCCCCACAATAGCATTGCGATAATTGCAAAACTATATGGATATAATTTACTTTTTTTCAAAATAATACACTTGGGAAAAATGAAATTTACAGTATGAATATTGTTATGACCTGTCCTCCTCATTGAGGAGCTTTGTATAATGTTTTATGCTCCTTAAAGAAAAAGCTAAAACCATTGCTATAGCCAATAAATAGGTGGAAATTCTATAAATATCAAAATAGCCGTGAACAAAGTAAAATCGGAGATGGTCAATAAAAGCATAGCCAAAGACAGTTGCCAGTATACCTGAATATTCCCTTCTAAATACTGTTTTAGATGAAAATGGGATTTTTCCTTTGATATATTTTCTATAACAAGGGAAAAATGCGGGTACTTTTTTCGACCACTCTAAATAATCATCGCCAAATTTTCTTTCTAAAAACCGCTCTTCAGCAAACATAATCCTCTCATAATAGAGCCAAAAGGCCAATGTAACAAGTATAACAAAATACAGGTTAAAAGTAAAAACAACGATACCAATCCACATTAAATAATTTCCCAGATATAATGGATGCCGGACCATTGAGTAAATACCAGTTCTATTTAGAGATTCAGCCACCTGTGATTTGGTATTTCTTCCTGATGTCCCCTTAGGTGTTGTCCCAATTGAAACTGCCCTTATCCAAAACCCAATAGCACTAAGAATTACAGAAATATACGTAAGTGCCAGTTCGTTAATCTCATTAATTTGAGAATAGTCTGTAAAATAGATTACAGGGATAGCCAATAAAAATAATAGAACAGGAAATTGTCCGCGATACCGAAAGAAAACATTACCGCTTTTTTCAAATGAATGTAGTAGTGCCATTTATTTTTTTATTAAAAACTGCATTGAATTTGAAACAAAAGTAGAAATTAAAAATAAAACAGTATTACATAGAATTTTCTATATTAATTTTATACCAGTTTTCAATACATTTTAAAACAAGTTCTGATGGCTAATAGAATTCCGATTTTAAATATTAAAGTTGATAATATTTCAAAAAGTGATCTTTTAAAAGAATTCAAATCAGGTGTTTTGATCACACCAAATGTAGATCATCTGATGAAATTACAAAAGGATAGGGAGTTTTACGATATTTACCTGAAAGCTGAATATGTTACTGTTGACAGCCGAATTGTCAGCTTATCTATGAAATATCTGGGAACACCGGTAAAAGAAGTTATTACAGGTTCTGATTTTTTACCATCATTCTATAATTACCATAAAGACAATCCAGAAATAAATATAGAAACCCATTTAAAACCAATGATTAAACCTTTAGATAATTTAATCAATTAGGCAGTTCTACCAGGATACACTTTTAATGCCTGATTGAGACAAATCATTGAGTTTGTTAAATCTTCGACATTCAGCACATAGCTGATACGCACTTCATTTAATCCTTTACCCTTAGTAGCATAAAATCCTGTGGCCGGAGCCAACATAACCGTTCGATTTTGGTATTCAAAATCTTCTAATAACCACTGGCAAAATCTATCAGAATCATCGATGGGTAATTTTGCAACCACATAAAATGCACCTTCAGGATTTGGACAAAAAGCACCTTCAATTTTATTAATGGCATCTACTACTACATTTCTGCGTGCAAGGTATTCATTTAATACATTCACAAAATAGCTATCAGGAGTTTCAAGGGCTGCTTCTGCAGCTACCTGCCCAAATGATGGTGGACTTAGCCGTGCTTGTGCAAATTTCATGGCTGTAGCCATCAATTCCTTATTTTTTGATATCATAGCTCCAATCCTCACACCGCAAGCACTGTATCGTTTTGAGACAGAATCAATCAAAACAACATTTTGATCAAGTCCTTCAAGATGCATTACTGAAAAATGTTCTTTTCCATCATAACAAAACTCGCGATATACTTCATCCGCAAAAAGGAATAAATCATATTTTAATACGATTTCACGTAATACTTCCAATTCCTCTTTCGAATATAAATAACCAGTAGGATTATTTGGATTGCATATTATAATAGCCTTTGTTTTTGGTGAAATCGCCTTCTCAAACTCAGCAATCGGTGGCAATGCAAATCCAGTTTCAATTGTTGAAGGAATAGGTACAACATTGACTCCTGAATTTACTGCAAACCCATTATAATTTGCATAAAAGGGTTCAGGAATGATGACTTCATCACCAGGATCCATACATGAATTCATAGCAAATAAAATAGCTTCTGAAGCACCTGCACCAATAATAATTTCATCAGCAGTAATATGTATATTGTGCTTTGTATAATAATGAACCAGTTTTTCCCTGTATGACTGAATCCCTGCCGAGTGGCTGTATTCAACCACCTTCTCATCAAAATTTCTGATGGCATTCAGTGCTACTTCAGGAGTTTCAATATCAGGTTGACCAATATTAAGATGGTAAACTTTTACACCTCTTTTTTTTGCCTCTTCGGCATATGGAACAAGTTTACGGATTGGGGACGCAGGCATCATTTTGCCCTTTTGTGATATAGTTGGCATATTTCTATTTATTATTGTTATACAATTAACAGTTTCAACGGCAAAATTAATTGTTATTAATTATTTTTAAAAGAATTATTTAAAAAGACAAAAAAAATCCCGATAGTTGAAACTATCAGGATTTACTTTTATTGCTTTGGAATTTATTTATTCACAGGTGCTCCAGCTGCATCCATTTCTTTTTCTGGAGCTTTTGTTGCACTGGCTGTTTCAATCTTTCCTATTATCTTTAAAGTTAAAGGAGAAACCTTGGCATTAGAGTAAACATGAATGCTTTTATTAATCATACCAACCCGTTTGGTATCATATTTTACTTTAATGACTTCAGATTGTCCGGGTAAAATTGGCTGTCTTGGCCAGGTAGGGACAGTACACCCACAGGAAGA
>DAOVYU010000380.1 GCA_030635465.1 Bacteroidales bacterium
TTGCCAATTCCCGAAGCTTTTGATCTGTTTTGAAAGCTTTAAACCATATGCAGGTTTGCTTTCAAATAGTAACTTTCTTGTAAAATTTAAATCATACTGGCTTAAATCCCCATAATAGGAGGTTAAACCTATGTTTAGATTAACTGACCAGTTGCTGAGAAGGATACTTTCTTTAGGCCCACTCCATTCATCTGGGTTGGAACCGTTAGATTGTTGAACTGAGATTAAAAGGACACTTACAATTAAATACTTTGATCTCTTCATGATTAGTAACTTTTAGTGCCGTTGCTTCTAGACAGAAATAATTTTCAACCTGAAGCAAAAGGATTAAACTTCTAATAACTAATACACATTAAGGTTGGTTAGCCCTATATTTTGAAAGTAAAATAAATCCTGATAATCAGTTTTTTTGTTTAATAATAACTGAGAAATGACGGTTTTATTATTTCATAGCAAAAAGTGACACCATTTTGAATAGGGGGAAGCGATATACCAAGTCGAAGTTGGCGAGTAGGCAACTTGGTTTGTCGAAAGGAGGAAATTCCCTTTTTGACAAGGTAAGTTCTTCATCACATAGGCCTTGCTCGACTTGCCATGTCTTTATAGCCTAGGTCTTCTGCTTCTTTTTCTTAGCTGCAGGAAACAATACATTATTCAATATCAACCTATAACCAGGAGAATTGGGAAACAAATTCAGATCAGTTACAGGGTCACCTACAAAATGCTGGTAATCTTCCGGGTCGTGGCCTGCTAAGAATGTCCACATTCCTTTGGCATATTCACCATGAATATAGCGTACTTCATCGAGGGATTTGTTTTCTCCCATAATGAGTACATTTGATTTTACATGAATTTTTCTAAAAGCTGTTGTTTGCCCCATAAATCCTTTGATAAGCTGTGTATGATTTTGACTAAGCATAGTAGGAACGGGGTCCCATTTAGCCGAAAACTCGAATAAAGAAAAATAATCTGTTTTAGGATTTATCCTTCGTTGTGAAGGGTTAATATCGATAGAAGAGATTTCATATTCATAAGGATTGGTACTTAAAATAAAATCTTTAAATGCAAAACATCTGGAATAATCCAATCTTTGTTGAGCATCCGGATCCATTGGATCACCATCATACATCACATCACAAATATCAATCCCTTCAGCTGCAAGAGCTACATCATAACTATCAGGTGCTGAGCACATGGAAAAAAGATATCCGCCACCGGCAGTAAAATCCCGGATCTTTTTAGCCACTGCCAGTTTGCATTGTGAAACTTTACTAAAACCCAATTTGTGAGCAACTTCTTCATTTATCCGAACATCTTCCTTATACCAATCGGCATTGCGATAACGGGCCCAAAATTTTCCATATTGTCCGGTAAAATCTTCATGATGGAGATGCAGCCAATCATATAATGGTAAAACACCATCCATCACTTCTTCATCATAAACAACATCGTAAGGAATTTCAGCATAAGTTAGTACCAGGGTAACCGCATCATCCCAGGGTTGTTTATTTTTGGGTGAATAAACTGCCATTTTAGGTGGCTTATGAAGTTTTACTGCATCCATGTTGGCTTGAGGATCTGATATTTCCAATAGAATTGCAGTAGATTGAGCATCAGCAATGATCTGGTAGCTTACTCCACGAATCACACATTCCTGTTCTATCAAATCATGGTATTGGCACATAAAGCTGCCACCTTTATAATTCAGGAGCCAATCAACTTCAACCTCCTGTTGCAGCACCCAATAGGCAATCCCATAAGCTTTTAAATGGTTTTTTTGGGACTCATCCATCGGAATGAGTAAATAGGCTGCTTGCACATTTGTTAGCAGTAGTATCGTTATTGAAAGAAGTAATATTTTTTTCATTTGATGAATTTAGAAATAAACGTTATTCTAAGTTGCATATTATGACGCAATTGGACTAAACTTACCTATAAAAAAAGGCCAAGTTGATTACAAAATTAACAATTCTATCGAGGGTATCTTCCATAGGTTCGTAGGACTCCTATGGAGAATCCCTATGGGACCTTTAGGAAAAATTAAAAAGGTTGATTGTCTTCAGGTGTGTCATTCATTTTTGATGAAATGGTATATGAGTTCCCTGCAGGATAATCATATTCAGATGGAATGTCACCGGGCACTTCAAAATCGCCACCTTCATAATCGAGGAATTTGGCAAACTTATCAACAAACTGCATCTTTACATCTGCCAATGCTCCGTTTCTATGCTTAGCAATAATAAGTTCTGCCATTCCACGTGTAGAGTTTCCTTGTTCATCATGATCGATCTTATAATACTCCGGTCTGTAAATAAAGCTAACCATATCGGCATCCTGCTCGATAGCTCCGGATTCACGAAGGTCGGATAAAATCGGCCGTTTCGAACCACCCCTTGTTTCTACAGAACGATTCAATTGAGAAAGCGTAATAATCGGGACGTTCAATTCTTTAGCCAGCGCTTTTAATGATCGGGATATCATACTGATCTCCTGTTCACGATTACCTTTATTATCATTTCCTCCTGACATTAATTGAATATAATCAACCACTATCATCTGGACATTATGTTGGGCTTTTAGCCTCCGGCATTTCGCCCTTAATTCAAATATAGTTAAAGCAGGAGTATCATCAATAAATAGAGGTGCATCTACCAATTTACCTATCTTGGCATTCAATTGTTCCCATTCATAGTTTTCCAGATTTCCTTTCTTTAATTTATCAGCAGGCAATTGTGTCTCGCTTGAAATTAAACGCGTAACCAGTTGTATGGAAGACATTTCCAATGAAAAAA
>DAOVYU010000033.1 GCA_030635465.1 Bacteroidales bacterium
AGAAATAAAACATCTAGTTCTTGAAGTAAGCAATTACTTACAGTATTCCCTGTCAAGATCATTTTCAGGTAAAACAGTATTAGGCATAGTAGTGGACCCTGCATAAAAAACTATTATTTCTACAGGTCCATTTATAGCTCGGCCTCTGTGAATAGTGCGCATTACCTCTACAATAGATTCGCCTTCTTTTAAGGTGATTTTATTACCATCTTTTGTTTCGACTACTAAATCTCCTTTTAAAATATACCCTAAAGTTGGAACCGGATGACAATGAAACTTTGTCACTTGATTTTCTTCTATATGGAGTTTTACTGAAGTTATTTCGACCTGTCCTTGTGGATAATAAATTATTCCACCATCCCATGAGGTTTGTGTTTTAAGTCGTTCTTCAGCTAAAACACAATTAGGAAGTACTATAAATAGTAAAAAGCACGTTAGAACATAAATTTTCATATTAATATAATTATCGTTATTTTATTTTGATTACGCTAGTGAAATGAATACTTTTGATCCAAAGCTGACATTCTGAAAGGCACCTGAATTGTAAATTGCAACTATCAGATATTTTTAACAAGTAAATGCTTTTCATAAGTCTGCTAACAGGTATTGTAATGTTGTTTGCGTATTGATCCACACTAACAGAATATAAAATATGACCATTCAGATTCAAGAGTTTGAATGAAATTTCAACATGTTGATCATTCTTAAAAGTAATCTCCAACTTATCCTTAACCGGATTGTTGAACGAGAAATCAAAATGTTGAAATGGCGATACAACAAATCCTAATTCGTCGTTAACAATCAAGTCCATAATTACTGGCAAATGATCTGACATACTATACAAGGCAGACAATACATTCTCAGGAACCGAAGTGTTTTGAGGTGAGTCGATCAATGATTTATTATAATGAAGTCCATCCTGTCCAACGGCCCAATAGGAATCAGAAATGTATTCTATATCATTTGTACCATCAATAATTTCATCAGAGATTAAAATAAAATCAAAGCGGTCGTCCATACCGCCACTTGAATGACATTCACCATAACTATGAGTAGATTGGGTATGTTCATTAGCAAAAAAATAATTGGTGTGCCATTCCCCTATTTTATCAATTGGATCATAAAATCTGATAGCTTCATTTGAATGAAACAATAAATTCATAAATGCTTGTTCAGAGGCTGTATAAACATTAAAATCACCAGACATGATGTAGTTACCTATTTCATTGTTATTGTCCAGATAATTCATCAAGGCATTTGTTTCATTGGCTCTTTCTGTTGCATCAGCCTGGCTATCACCTGCCTTTAAATGAGCAACCACACAATTAAAATCAATATTTAAAGCATTGGGAATATTATACGATAACCTGAATATATCAATATCCCTGACATTGGTGGCTATTGCCTCACTAGTATCAAGCGTAAATAATTGAGTATTATAGTAAACCTGGTTAAGGGTATAACCATTTGATAAATTAGGTGGGTTGCCACGTGCATAATAATCTATTCCATCAATATTAAATACAGAGTCCAGAATTAAATCATGGTAATAGGAATCTTTATATATTTCATTTACAGTTACAATATCGGGCTTAACATAGTCAACAATGGTTTTTAAATACCCATTTTTATCATTTACATTATTATTGGATGAAGTACATCCTCCAAAATCATTTCCATACATCAGTAAATTATAATGCATCACCCGGATTGTATCCTGCGACCAGGTTGTGAGGCTGAAAAATCCAATAAATATGATAGTTAAAATTCTCATCTAAAGCTCAATTTATGTGCAAATATACAATAGTGAATAAATTTTCAATAATCAGTCTAAGCATAATTCAATTTATTTATAAATTTGGCGCATATTGTGATTCTACAAGGATACAAGATTAATGAGCGAATTTGAAGACATAGAACAAGAAAACACAGAGGAATTTCAATCTGAAGATTCTGCCACTGAAGATATTCATAAAACCATACATTTATCTGGAATGTATGAAAACTGGTTTCTTGATTATGCCTCATATGTAATTCTGGAGCGAGCAGTTCCTGATTTGAAAGATGGTTTAAAGCCTGTTCAGAGAAGGATTTTACATGCAATGAAAAACCTGGATGATGGGCGCTATAATAAAGTTGCCAACATCATCGGTCATACCATGCAATATCATCCACATGGAGATGCTTCCATTGGTGATGCATTGGTTCAGCTTGGCCAAAAAGATTTATTGATTGATATGCAGGGTAACTGGGGTAATGTACTAACTGGGGATAGTGCTGCAGCTCCACGATATATTGAAGCTCGCTTGTCGAAATTTGCCAGTGAAGTGGTTTTTAATCCTAAAACAACTTCCTGGAAAGCCTCTTATGATGGTAGAAATAAAGAACCGGTGGTACTTCCGGTAAAATTTCCTTTATTGTTGGCTCAGGGAGTAGAAGGAATTGCTGTTGGACTTGCATCTAAAATCTTACCACATAATTTTATTGAGTTAATTAATGCTTCGATCAACATATTAAAAGAGAAAGAATTTGAACTGTATCCTGATTTTCCAACTGGAGGCTATACTGATGTTTCAAAGTATAATGATGGATTGAGAGGAGGCCGGATTAGGGTGCGGGCCAAAATAAGCCAGGTTAATAATAAAACACTAGCCATTAATGAAATTCCATTTGGGACAACAACCAGCAGCCTGATTGATTCCATTGTTTCAGCCAATGAAAAGGGAAAAATAAAGATTAAAAAAATAGATGATAATACTGCAGAAAATGTAGAAATCATCATCCAGCTGGCACCCAATGTATCTCCTGATCAAACAATTGATGCCTTGTATGCTTTTACAAATTGTGAAGTTTCTATTTCTCCAAATTCATGTATAATCGATAATGGAAAGCCAAGGTTTATTGGAGTTAAGGAAATACTGAGGACCTCAACAGAAAATACAGTTGCACTGCTGAAAAAGGAGTTGGAGATCAGGAAACAGGAATTACTGGAGCAATGGCACTTTTCCTCTTTGGAAAAGATTTTTATTGAAAAACGGATTTATCGTAAGATTGAAGAATGTGAAACCTGGGAAGCGGTCATCGAAACCATTGATAAAGGATTAAAACCCTATAAGAAATTATTTCAACGAGTAATTACAGAGGATGACATTGTAAGATTGACAGAAATTAAAATTAAACGAATTTCAAAATTCAACTCCTTTAAAGCTGATGAAATTATTGAGGGTATCGAGTTAGAAATTGATGAAGTAAATAATCATCTGGAACATCTGATTGATTATTCTATCAATTATTTCCGACAGATTAAAAAGAAATATAGTAAAGGTAAGGAACGTAAAACTGAGATTCGGAATTTTGATACCATTGAAGCTACCCGTGTGGCTGCAGCATCACAAAAATTGTATGTAAACCGTGAAGAAGGATTTGCAGGTACATCACTCAGAAAAAATGAATTTATTGGTGACTGCTCTGATATTGATGATATCATTGTTTTTCGGGCCGATGGCACTTTTATCGTAACCAAAGTAGTGTCCAAAACATTTGTTGGAAAAAACGTTTTACATATTGCTGTTTATAAAAAGAATGATGACCGGACTATCTATAACTTGATTTTCCGTGATGGATTAAGAGGTCCAGTCCGTGTTAAAAGATTCGCTGCTACTTCTGTAATGCGTGATAAGGAGTATAATATTACAAAAGGGACTCAAGGATCCAAAATACTCTATTTCACATGTAATCCCAATGGAGAAGCAGAAGTTGTTAAAATAACCCTAAAACCAAAAGCCAAATTAAAGAAATTGTCTTTTGAGTTTGACTTCAGTGATCTGGCAATTAAAGGAAAAGGTTCACAGGGAAATATTTTAAGCAAACATGGTGTAAAAACTATCGTTAAACGTGAGGAAGGAGTTTCAACCCTGGGTGCCCTTGACATCTGGTATGATGAAACAGTTAAGCGATTAAATACGGATGAAAGGGGAGCTTACCTGGGTGCATTTAAATCGGATGAAAAACTGTTGACTTTACAAAAATCAGGGAACTATAAGCTGATGAATTATGATCTGTCAAATCATTTTGCTGAAGACATGATCCTGATTGAAAAATTTAATCCAAAAAAAGTATTTTCTGTTATTTATTTCGAGGTTACAGCTGAAATGTTTTATTTGAAACGCTTTCAAGCTGAAACAGAAAATAACATCAATAAGAAAATTGAACTTATCGGAGACAATCCGGGAAATTATATGCTTTCATATAGCCTGGATTGGTTACCGCAGGTTAAAGTTTTATTTGACGCAACTAAAAACAATAAGGAGATTCCTGATTTAATCATCAATGTGGAGGAATTTATTGGAATTAAAAGTCCGAAGGCAAAGGGTAAAAGGATAACTGCTAAAGCCATTAAAAAAATTGAATTTATTGAGCCTTTACCTTATGAAGAGTCAGAAGATGAAATAATAGATGCTGATGAAATTCAAGTAGATGAGGAGGCTCAGCAACCAGTATTGGAACAGGAACCAATAACTAAACCTGAGACAAAAAATATAAAACAACAAACAGAAATTAAAGAAAAACCAAAATCAAAACCTGAAAATCCAGATGATGAAATTAATCAGATGGAATTGTTTTAACTGTATTAATTATTTAACCTAAAATAAATGAAAGACAATCATATCATTGATATTAGTAATGATGTTAAATGGATTGGTATGCTCGATTATGATATCGTTACATTTGATATTGTAATGGAAACCCACTATGGCACTACTTATAATTCTTTTTTTATTGATGCCGAAAAAAAGACCATCATTGACACAGTTAAAGAGCGGTTTTGGGATGATTTCCTGACAAAGATTACGAGTCTGACTGACCCAAAAGAAATTGAATATATTATAGTAAATCATACAGAACCTGATCACTCAGGAAATTTGAGAAATTTATTGAATGTTGCACCCAATGCAACAATTGTTGGTACCGGAAATGCCATCCGGTATTTAAAAGATATGATTGGACCTGATTTTCCTTATATGATTGTAAAAGATGGTCAGACACTGGATCTGGGAAACAAATCATTGCAGTTTATTGGTGCACCCAATTTGCATTGGCCTGATTCAATGTATACATACTTACCCGAAGATAAACTATTGTTTACTTGCGATTCATTTGGTTGTCACTTTTGTAGTGAGGAAATGTTTGACGATGAAGTGGGTAATTTTGATGATGCTTTCAAATATTATTTTGATGTGATCCTGAAACCTTTCAGTAAGTTTATGTTGAAGGCAATTGAAAAGATCAGACCATTGGATATTAAAATGATCTGCCCTGGTCATGGACCCATTTTAAGAAGTCACTGGAAAAAATATGTAGAGGTTTCAGAAAAGTATGCTGAAGAAGCATTACAGGTTCAGGAAAAACACCGGGTTTTTATTCCTTATGTATCAGCTTATCATAAAACGGGTGTAATTGCAGAAACCATCGCTGAAGGTATTCGGGAGGCTGGTGATGTAGATGTGGAGGTTCAGGATGTAGAAGTAACACCCATCGGAGAACTGGATGAACAAATTGCCCGAAGTTCGGCCATAATAGTTGGTTCTCCAACTATCAATCAAAATATTTTACTTCCTATATATAAACTATTTGCCATCATAAGTCCGTTAAGAGATAAAGGTAAAATGGCAGGTGCTTTCGGATCGTATGGTTGGAGTGGGGAAAATAAAAAAATGATTGAAACCAATTTGGCCAATTTAAAGCTGAAGTTTTTTGGAGAAGGCATATTTGTTAAATTTACTCCTGATGGAGAAGAATTGGAAAAATGCCGTGAATATGGAAAAGCATTTGGTGAAGCACTTTTAGCTGAGAAATAGAAAAGCTCAACTGGTTTAGATTTCTGATTACTTTAGCATTTTAGTTTTTACTTAATTATCAATAAAATTGAATGAGTCCTTTGCAAAATGTTGAAGGATTTGTCATTCTGAACGAAGTGAAGAATCTCAATACTCTACATACATAATACATCAGATCCTTCGCTGCGCTCCAGGATGACACAAAAAAAGAAATTTGCAAAGGTTGAGATATGAAATTCAAGTTACTTATAATATTTGCTTTTCTAATATTCCTTTCCTCCTGCTATCCTGAATATAAGCTGGCCAAGTCGTATATTGATTCCAATCCGGATAATTCCATTATGATACTGCCCATTGATTATTTGTTTAAAACCAACTTGAAAACTGTTGATCTTGAAGATACTACAGGCTTTTCGGAGTGGGAGATTGATTCGGCTATGATTGCAAATTCATTGATTTTAAAAGATATTTCAGACTCCATTTTCCTGGAAACATTTATCAATAGCCTGATTATGGAATTTGACAAGCTGGGATTTAAGGTTTATACTGAAAATTATATTGACAGCTTTTTATTTTTTCAAACACCGGCTTATATATTTAACATTGCTCAACTCGAAATAGAAGAACATTCTTTTGAATTTGAAGATTCGGAATTGATCCGTGGAACAGAATATTATAAGAAGTTGCAATTGAATGCCCTTACAATTAATAGCTGGCTGGAGATATCTACCTTAAATGGTGATGATGATGGAAGATGGCTTTTTTTTGCAGATGAAACCATTGCCGATATTGTGGATGGGTATTTTGGTGAAAACCTGTTTACAGGAGGTGTAAAATATAATTACCGGATCATTGAAATGGATGAAGAGATTATTTATCGTTATTGTGAATTATTAGGCAGAAGATATGCTGGTTATACTTATGATTATATGATGAATGAGTACATCAGGCAAAATTTCCCATCCAATAAAAAATTGAGATTTTACATGCATTATAACCGGGCAAATAAAACACTTGATCCAACTGAGGAGGATAGATTTGAAATAATTAAAGAGTAGGAAGTACTGTTTTGTGTTCTGGGTTTTGTCCGAAGGACCCCTTCGGGGAGTTCAGTGTTTAGAGTTGTGGGTGAGGTCAGTCTGAGGCCCTCTTCCGAAGCCCCAAAGGGATCCCTTCGGGAGAATGACTTTGGCAGAAGACTGGAGGGTAGGAACTTGAATTCATTTTACACATTAAATTTATAAAGGAAGGATCAATACATAATCAATAACTTCTCTTGACAAATAATCTCTCCATCATATTTACCTTGAATGATATACATACCCTGACTTAATTCAACTAATAGAATTTCCTTGTATTGTACCTGCTGTTGTAATCGAAAACGTTTAATTATTTTTCCATCGATCCCAAATATATTAAAATCAACTCCATTAATATTTTTTATTAGCATCTCAACCTTAACATAATCATTGGACGGATTGGGATATATTTTTACTTTTGGTTTTGGAGTTGAATATACCTCAGGATTAATATAATTTGCAGGTAAATCGGTTTCCCAAATTCCTCTTCCATCCAACCCGGTTGCAAGTTTCCTGCTTTTATAATTTATTTTTAAATCAACAGGTTTAACGTTTGGTAATCCAGATTTGTAGAGCATCCAGTTGCTAGTTGTATCTTCCCGGTAAAAAATTCCATAAAATGTCCCTGCAAATAATCCTCCGGATGTTCCTTTTAAATGTGCAATGGAATATACCCCTGAATTGTATAACTGTAAGTTGCCTGTTATATTTGACCAGTTAACACCATCATATTCCATTATTTTTATTCCTTCTGTACTACTAAAAGATGCCCAGATAAAATCCGGATTTTTATCATTTACTGATATATCGCTAAGCCAGGCATAGGGCATATTCTCAGGTGTA
>DAOVYU010000274.1 GCA_030635465.1 Bacteroidales bacterium
GAAGAACATGGTGTTACTATGATACGTGATTCTATTATCAAAATTGATGATAAATTTTATATCATTGGAAGGGAAGACCGGGATAAACGGAATTTTGCAGGAACAAACCGTAAGGATATTGAAAAATTGATGAAGGGCTTAGATCAATCGTTACCCATAATTATGCTGGATCATCAGCCCTTTGAACTGGATGAAAAGGAAGAATTGGGAGTTGATCTTACATTATCAGGACATACACATCATGGTCAAATGTGGCCATTGAACTATATTACAAAAGCGATTTATGAAGTCAGCTGGGGCTATAAAAAGAAGGGTAATACACACGTTTATGTGTCTTCCGGTGTTGGAGGCTGGGGCCCACCTGTAAGAATTGGGAACAGACCTGAAATTGTTTTGATTCATTTGAAGTTCAAATCCTGAACATCTCTTTTTTCCTTATTTTTGACGTGATAAATTGATTAAACAGTATGTTTAAAAATATACCCCACACTTACGTCATTATTTTTTATGTAATTGTAATTTCTGCTATTTTAACCTGGATTATTCCTGGTGGCGAATATGACAGGCAAACCAAAGTTGTAAATGGTGTTGAGCGAACAGTCATCGAGAAAGACTCATTTCATTATGTTGAAAGAAATGCTCAAACCTGGCAGGTTTTTTCAGCACTGTTTAATGGTTTTGAACGTCAGGCAGGTATCATTGTTTTGATTTTGATGATCGGAGGTGGGTTTTGGATCATGAATGCCAGCAAATCAATTGATGTAGGTATTTTTTCATTTCTGAAATTTACAAAGCGACTTGAGCACATAAAATTCTTTAAAACCGTGGGAGTCAACAATATCATTATTACGCTTGTAATGGTCTTGTTTAGCATTTTTGGGGCAGTATTTGGCATGAGCGAAGAAACGATTGCCTTTGTAATTATCGTTGTTCCCCTGTCCATTTCAATGGGATACGATTCAATTGTAGGATTATGTATGGTGTATGTGGCTGCACATCTTGGATTTGCCTCAGCTGTGTTAAATCCCTTTACCATTGGTATCGCACAAGGAATTGCCAATCTGCCCTTGTTTTCAGGACTTGAATATCGGATATTTTGTTGGTTTGTGATCAATACATTTGGCATTGCCTGGGTATTATGGTATGCCAGGCGAGTTAAAGAAAAACCTGAACGTTCACCCATGTATAAAATTGATGAGTATTGGAGAAAAAGAGGAACCTCTGAAGTCGAATCCATTGAATACCATACTCCCAAAATGGCATGGTTTGTTTATATATTTATTTTGACTTGTCTTATTATATTCTCCTATATCTTCCCACAGTCTGAGTTAAAAATTGGCAACGCTTCTTATGTCTTTCCTGCAATTCCAGTTGCTACTGGATTATTTGCCATTTTAAGTATTCCTGCGTTGTTGAAATCAGGACATTATTTTGTATTGACTATACTCACATTTACTATCATTTTTCTTGTAATAGGTGTAATGGGATATGGGTGGTACCTTGCAGAAATTGCCTCCCTGTTTTTTGCCATGGGTATTTTTTCAGGAGTAGCCATGAATTATCGCCCAAATAGAATAACGGGTTATTTTATTGAAGGTTCTAAAGATATTTTATCTGCGGCACTGGTTGTAGGGCTTGCAGGTGGTATTTTGGTAATATTAGAAGATGGAAAAATCATTGATACCATTTTACATAGTGTTTCAAAATCAATGGCTGGCCTGGGAAAAGTTGGATCTGTAAGTGTAATGTATGTTATCCAAACATTTATCAATGTAATTATACCTT
Organism: Bacteroidales bacterium; assembly: GCA_030635465.1. GTDB lineage: Bacteria > Bacteroidota > Bacteroidia > Bacteroidales > JAADJA01 > JAADJA01. Next base: position 1,786 of record DAOVYU010000274.1, read on the forward strand.
CCGGATCGGCAAAGGCTGCATTAACAATGCCCGTTATGGCTCCATTTTCTGACCTTGTAAATGTTTCCAGGCAAGCTACTGTAATGGCTTTTCAATTTGGTGATGGATTTACCAATATGATCACCCCCACCTCAGGTGTTTTGATTGGTGCATTGGGAATTGCAAAAGTTCCTTATGATAAATGGGTAAAATGGATCATCCCCTTTATGGCTATTTTAATTTTTTTAGGTTGGCTGTTATTACTACCTACTGTTTTAATGGACCTTAATGGATTTTAACCCAATGAAAAACAATTTCTGGAAAGATCTGAAAAAACCGGTGTTCACACTTGCACCCATGGAAGACGTTACAGATACAGTTTTTCGGGAGATTGTATTAAGAGTCTCGGATCCAGATTGTCTGCATGTACTTTTTAGTGAGTTCACATCTACAGATGGCTTGTGCCATGAGATTGGGGGCCCAAAAGTAAAACACCGGTTACAGATCATTGAATCCGAAAAAATATTATTAAAGAAAAACAATGTAAAAATTGTAGCTCAGATATGGGGAACAAAGCCAGAAAAGTTTTACGAAGCAACAAAATTAATATGTAATGAAGGACAATTTGATGGGATAGATATCAACATGGGTTGTCCGGTAAAAAAGATAGTTAGACAGGGAGGATGCTCAGCCTTAATCAATCAGCCAGATTTGGCAAAAGAAATAATTTATGCAACACAAGAGGCTTCAAATATTCCAATAAGTGTAAAAACCAGGATTGGAATCAAAGAGGTAATTACAGAAAATTGGATAAGTAATTTACTAAAAACAAAACCAGCGGTTATTACTATTCATGGCAGAACCCAAAAGCAACAATCCGAAGGCCTGGCTGATTGGAATGAAGTAAAAAAAGCAACGATTATTCGTGATCAGATAAGTCCGGATACTTTGATACATGGCAATGGCGATGTGTATTCCATTGAAGAAGGTCTTCAAAAAGTGAAAGCATTTGGAGTTGATGGTGTAATGATTGGCCGTGGGATATTTCAAAATCCCTGGTTTTTTAATAAAACAGTTACAGATAAAACACCGGAAGAAAGGTTAAACTTGCTGTGGAAACATGCTTTGCTTTTTACCCAGACCTGGGAAAATGATAAAAACTTTGCGATTCTAAAACGATTCTTTAAGATATATACTTCTGATTTTTATGGAGCAGCAACTATTCGAGCTAGCTTAATGGAAACCAATGAATTAAAGGATGTTAGGAAAGTGCTTGAAAAATGTGAATATAGAATAAAAATTGACGATTAGTTATTTTTTACCATCATATGCCCATTTCAAATAAATGGATCCCCAGGTAAATCCGCCACCAAAAGCCGCCAACACAAGTTTATCTCCTTTTTTCAACTGGTCTTCCCATTCGTACAAACACATCGGGATGGTTCCATTGGTGGTATTACCGTAACGCTGAATGTTGATCATGACCTTTTCTTTTTCCAGACCCATCCGGCGGGCAGTTGCTTCAACTATTCGGAGGTTTGCCTGGTGCGGAACCAGCCATGCAATGTCTTCTGACTTAAGGCCATTCTTTTCCATGATTTCAACTGAAACATCAGCCATGTGAGTTACAGCAAATTTAAATACTGCCTGTCCTTCCTGGAATACAAAGTGTTCTTTGGCGTCAATTGTTTCATGGGATGGAGGTTTAACAGAGCTACCGGCTTTCTGATGTAAATGAACCCTTCCCGCTCCATCTGTTCTGAGAATGGAATCAATTATTCCATTATCATCTGTAGTTGGCTCCATCAGAACAACTCCGGCTGCATCGCCACATATAATGCAGGTTTGCCTGTCGGTATAATCAACTATGGA
>DAOVYU010000182.1 GCA_030635465.1 Bacteroidales bacterium
CAGATCCCGGGAAACAGATTAGTAAGGCCGGGATCTTTTTAATAGAAAAAAATTAAGTTGCTAAATATTATCTTTAGAATTCTTCAAGATCTGGTATAAAAATTCCCTTGCTCTGAATAATTGCGCTTTTACAGTTCCCAAAGGCAGGTTTAATTCTGAAGCAATTTCATCGTAAGAAAATTCTTTAAAATATCGTAGTTCGATCAGTGTGCGGTAATGAGGCTTTAATTTTTCCACTACCTCATGCATTAGTTTAATCTTTTGCTGTTTAACCAGCTCTTCTTCCGGATCAAGTGTTTTGGAAGGAATTTTATTGGCTAATTCAGTTCCGGCCTCATCATCAAAATTCTGGTCGATGGAGAAAGTATATTTTTTCTTTTTGCGAATAAAGTCGATACAATTATTGGAAGCGATTTTAAACAACCAGGTACTAAAAGCATAATCAGGAGTGTATTGGTGCAATTTTTTAAAAGCTTTACCAAATGCTTCAATGGTTAAATCCTCCGCATCATGCGGATTGTTGGTCATTTTCAGCAACATAAAATAAAGCGAATCACGGTAATTCTTCATCAATTCAGCATATGCCTTCTGATCTCCATCATCAATTGCTAGCTGAACTAATCTGTAATCCCGTGCTGCCTTTTCCGTTAAATGTGTTGTCACTGCCATCTATTTCGCTTAATAATCAGGTTTGTAAGTATCATAATGGGAAAAACACCCAGTAAAAATAACTCAATTAGCGGCGAAAATAATAATAATTTTTTTTCTACTAACTGGTCACATGCTTTTTTAATAATCACTAACTGGCTTAATATCCTGATTCCAAAGAGAATCAATACAATCAAAGTATTAACTTTAAGTGTTAGTAAAAAGATTAAAATAAGAATTGCTAAGATTAAACTGAATGAATATAGCCCCAATAAAAATTTATGTTTGAACTTATAATACTTGCTTGTAGATAGATGGCGTCGTTTTTGTAACCACCATTCACCAAATGTTTTTTTCGCTTCTGAAATTGTGAAACTTTGCGGGTCAATTTCTATTTTGGTATTCCTTTGATTGGCAACCTCATTAATAAAAAGATCATCGTCACCTGAATCAACATTATAATGTGAGATAAATCCGTTATTTTTTATAAACAATGATTTTTTATAGGCCAGGTTCCGGCCTACACCCATATATGGTATACCCATCAATGCATATGAAAAGTATTGAACAGCGGTCATTAAAGTTTCAAAGCGAATAACTGAATTTAGCCATCCGGGTTCTTGTTCATATTTGCCATAACCAAGTACTACTTCTGTAGAATTGCTGAAATTACGAGCTATCTTTTTTATCCAGTCAGGATCTGCAGGTTCACAATCGGCATCAGTGAGGAGCAGGTTTTCATGTTTGGCTGACTTAATTCCAACGGATAAAGGGAATTTTTTACCTTTAAAGAAATTCAAATCCTGTGTAATATTAACAATGGTAATGTGTTTATGAGCTCGTTCAAGGTCTTCGAGTAAAAAAATGGTTTCATCATCCGATGCATCATTCACAATTACAACTTCAAATTCCGGATAATCCTGGTTAACAATAAGAGGAATGTTTTTTTTAAGGTTTGTATATTCATTTTTTGCACAGAGTATAACTGATACAGGAGGATATTTTGTGTTTTTTACTTTTTTCTTGTAAAAAGCAAACCGGCTAAATATACCCCAGAAATAGAATAGTTGAATCCCGATGGATATAACATATATATAAAACAAGATTTCCTGTAGCGAAAACATTATAATTACCAATTTATTCCAGCACGGTTATTCTTATGCACAAATTTATTTAAACAATCAGCAGGAAAAATTCAATTCTCAAATTATTTATTAAAAGAATTTGAACAATTTAAAAGACACCATTCTGCAATATAACTTAGATTCTCAAAGTTCAAATTATAAATCCAATTATCTTTACACCAACGAATCAACGAAAGTGGATTAATTGTAATAAATAGAAAATGAAATTTTCACTTACTTCTCAGGATAAAGAAACATCAGCCAGGGCAGGAGAGATTGTAACAGATCACGGGAAAATTCAAACCCCGATATTTATGCCTGTAGGAACAGCCGGAGCAGTAAAAGCTGTTCATATGAGGGAGCTGGAGCAGGATGTTAAAGCTCAAATAATCCTGGGGAATACCTATCATTTGTATTTACGACCTGGAATGGAGGTAATAAAAAATGCTGGAGGACTTCACAGGTTTAATGGTTGGGATAAACCTATTCTGACTGACAGTGGAGGTTACCAGGTATATTCTTTGGCTAATACCCGAAAACTATCAGCAGATGGTGTGATTTTTAATTCTCATATTGATGGATCAAAACATAACTTCACACCTGAATATGTTATGGATATTCAGCGGATCATTGGAGCTGATATCATGATGGCTTTTGACGAATGTACTCCTTATCCATGCGAATACGATTATGCCAAAAAATCACTAAAACTTACCCATGATTGGTTGCAAAGATGTGTCGATTATTTTCAGCAAACAGAACCATTATATGGTCATACACAATCATTATTCCCAATAGTTCAGGGAAGTGTTTATAAGGATTTACGCAAACAATCAGCTGAAGTGATTGCTGCTGTTGAAGCCGATGGAAATGCCATTGGTGGTTTATCAGTTGGAGAACCGCATGAGATGATGTATGAAATGACTGAACTGGTTTGCAGTATTTTACCGGAAGAAAAACCCCGATATTTGATGGGAGTGGGAACACCAGTCAATATATTAGAATGTATTGCGTTAGGAATAGATATGTTTGATTGTGTGATGCCCACCCGAAATGCACGTCATGGATTGTTGTACACCAGGGAAGGGATTATGAACATTAAAAATGTAAAGTGGAAAAATGATTTTTCCTTTTTGGATGAACAAGGTACTTCTTCTGTTGATCGATTTTATAGCAAAGCTTATTTAAGGCATTTGATCATTTCACAGGAAATGCTTGGAGCAATGATTGCCAGTATACATAACCTGGCTTTTTATTTGTGGCTGGTAAATGAAGCACGAAGAAAAATTATTGATGGTTCTTTTGCCAAATGGAAAAATGCAATGGTAAAACGGTTAGCTGTTAGATTGTAGTAAAATTTTAGTTTTTTTGTCACTAATCATAGAATATTCAAACTTAAAGAATTATTTCAGTAATGTCAGGAAATAAATTGTATTTGTATCCTGACCATTCTTATCAAACTAAATATATTGACTGATATTGATTAGTTACAATTGTTTAAATACTTTTGCGAATTAAATTGTAGGCATTGAAAAAACTTGACATTTATATTATTAAAAAGTTTCTTGGAACATTTTTCTTTGCCATCTCTTTGCTGATTGTAATTGTAATCGTTTTTGATATTTCTGAAAAAATAGATGATTTTCTTGAGAAGGATGCACCATTAAGCAAAATTCTATTTTCCTATTATTTAAATTTCATTCCCTACTTTGTAAACCTATTTGTTTACTTATTTACATTTATTGCAGTTATCTTTTTTACATCCAAAATGGCTTCTGATACTGAAATTGTTGCCATATTAAGTAGTGGTATAAGTTTTTGGCGATTGCTCAGACCATATTTGATTTCATCAATTTTTTTAGGATTGATGTCATTTTATCTGGCCAACTTTTTAATTCCCATTACCAATATGAAAATGATGGAATTTGAAAAAGAATATATCCGGAATCCATTTCAATACAGGGAACGTGACATTCATATGCAAATTAAACCCGGTACTTATGTATATATGGAAAGCTACGACAACAGGTCGAACAGGGGTTATAAATTTTCAATGGAAAAATTTGTTGATAATAAACTGGTATATAAAATTAATGCCGACAGGATACAATGGGATAGCCTGTCAGGAAAATGGATATTAAAAAATTATTTTGTCAGGGAACTGGATGGAAAGAATGAAACGCTTGTTAAAGGTGAGAAATTGGATACTTTGTTTAATTTACATCCCCGTGAATTTACTTTTATTATTGAAGATATTAAAACCATGAACTATTCTACTTTACGAGCATTTATTGAAAAGGAAAAGTTAAAAGGGTCTCAAAATATCAAAGAATACGAAGTGGAGAAACATAAACGAATTGCATTTCCATTTGCAACAATTGTGTTAACTTTTATAGGTGTGTCGATTTCCAGTCGAAAGGTCCGGGGAGGGATTGGCATGCACCTTGGCATTGGTATTACGATAACCTTTGCTTTTATTTTATTTCTTCAGGTAACTACAGTTTTTGCCACCAGGGGTGATCTGGAACCATGGCTGTCAGTCTGGATACCAAATATATTATTTTCGATTATTGGTTTGTATTTACTTAAAGTTGCCCCAAAATAATAATATACCCTTAATAACATCAACTTCATTAAAACATAATCCGCAAAGCATTATAAAGTAATGCACAGAGCACACAGAGTGAATAATAAAAATTGGAATTACATCCCCATTCCGGTCCAATAG
>DAOVYU010000076.1 GCA_030635465.1 Bacteroidales bacterium
GGGAGCTGTTGAAAACATATTATTATATTGTACACCCTGGGAAGCAAACGCATCAAGATTTGGTGTATGAACATATTTATCTCCATAACACCCAAGATTTTGACTAATATCTTCAGTAGTAATCCAAAGAATGTTAGGTTTTTCCAGATTTGATGATTTTGGATTATTGCAGCTAATAATAAAAAAAAGTAGTAAAAATTCCAGAAAATATAATTTTTTCATCTGTTTGTATTTTTAATTCATTAATTATCTGACTATTAGAAATCTTATTTAACATAATATTTTTGCTTCTCGCCCAATATAATCATGCTCGTGTGTGTCAAAAATACTTGTCATGGGTGTTTCATGTTGAAGTTTTTTTTAAAATTTGCATTTATTTACGATCATTCTGAAAGTTCTATTTTTTTGGTCCAATTATCATATGATTTTTCGAGTTCCTTTCTTACTTCCCATATTGACTCTAACAAGTTATACATTTATCAAGGTCAAATTTCAACTTAAATGATCATGAAAAATGGATGCTAATTCACTATATTTAACGTCAACTTACATAAACCTTTATTTCAACCTCATTATTTGCTAACTCTATTAGAACAGCTTCCATTCCCGGGACAAAATTGAATATCCGCCCTTTTTCAGTTTCTAAGATATCTACCGAAACATTGGTTTCAACATTTACAATACCACAGGGTTTATGTATGGCAATTTTATTACTGGAGATAAAATCTATCCTTTCGTCATTGGTTGATATAACAGGCAGGAAAAATTTTATTCTTTTGAATTGATCCGTAGAAAAAGATTTTGCTTTTACAACTAAACCTGAGCTTTTAAAAGCATAATTTAACTCACACTTTATTGACCCTTCAGCCGGATGGTTTTGGTCTTCATCCACCAAATGGGCAAGGACATTAAAAACAATCTCATCCTCTCTTTCAATAAAGCTAATATCTGCTTTCTTATCACTTATATTCATGAATAATCGGTTCTCATCAATAAACTCGAAACGAGGTGTTAATGGGATATTATAAATGTCTTTATCCATTTGCATATTGGCGCTTTCAATAGTTCTGTATTTATTCATGCTAGCAGTAATAAGCGGGCCAATCTTGTTATGCCATAGCATGGTTAACGCACCACCTGTTGCATGGCCATTCTTTATATGGTACTCCCTGTCATACCCTGTAATTGTACCACGCCAGTTGCCTTTTGCCACCAGCCAGGTTTGAATGTCAGGAAAAGGTTTCACGCCATATTCCTTTTCACGGGGCAAAGCAAGATTTGAAACAGGTTTGGGAATTTTTACCTGTTTGGATTTATGTAAAATAACAGCCAACGCCTTACAATGGGTAAAAGCATGATGCACACAAGGCAAGATACCATGAGAAACATAATGCGGCCCACCGTAGAGGTAACCATTGTCGGTGCACTGGTCTAATAGTTTGGTATTTTGTAAAGCAACTTTATAAAATGCCGGGACTTTATCCGACAATAAAGCATAAGCCGGTTGGCAACCATCGGAAGTCCTGCTACCCCAATAAGTCCACTTAAAATTTCTTGTCCCCCAACTATTGTCCCATGCCCCATCAGGCAACATAAACTCCATGTGAGATTTCAATGATTTAGTGACAACATCCAATACCTCTTTATCATTGGTTAGTAATGCATACAAAACCAAGGCGGGGAGCGATTCCTCAACATTATACCCCAGGTCGATGGGATAACAGCCTTTGGGGCTTTTTTGAAATTTCGGCTTTCCTTCACCAAAAAGGAAAGTATTCTCTTCTGTAAAGTACTTGAGTGACTTATGTGCAAATTCTCTTCCTCTTAGGATGAATTTATTATTGCCCAGGTATTTACCTATGAGTGAAAATGCGTAGGAACTTGTTACCGGATAATTGATGTTGCCATAATCCATTGTAAAGGTATTGTAAGCAAATTCGGTGGCTTTATTTAACCTTTCACTCCAGGTATCCCTGGTTTTTGATTCAAGAAGATTTCCGTGGTGGATAAGTGCTTCAGCTAATCCAATAGCGTAAAAAACTGTTGTTCCTTTCCATAACGAAACATTTACATCGTTCACCCAGGAGCCATCAGGGAAGCTTACCATCTCTTCCATCCAATTATAAAGGAGAATTGCTGCATCCAAATACTTCTGATCCTGCTTTTCTTCAGCCAAAAACATCAATGGGTATATTGCATCGCCAACCCGCCCATGTACCCTGGAGCAGGCAGGGCATAATATCCCCCCGTGAAGCCCCCTCATCTCAGGGTTATTAATTTGTAAACTTAACAAACGATCAGCCCATTGTTGTAAAAGATTGTAACTCAAACATAATAACTCATCGCCAGCATATTCATCAGTTCCACTATTTATTGTATTTGAATGAATATCTTTTGACATTAACAGTCCAAAGCTTGCTATGCCTCCTGCTTTTAAGAAATTCCGCCTTGTTGCAATCATTTAATTTACTTTATTACCAACTTTCTAATTTCTTAATAGAAGTAATACCCAGTCTTCATCAGCAGGTACTGGCCTGTCAGGAATAATCCATGCTGAACTATTTTTAGGCGAATCCTCTAATAATATTTCGACGCCATTTCTGGGGTCAAACCACTTAGCCATATAAGATTGGTTATCCAGATTTAAAAGCCGTATCATATTGCGCTCGTTCCCCCGCGGGATATAAACAACATAAATCAATCCTGGTGCGGCTGCACACTGAGGCGGGGATATATTTTCGCTGGCAGGTAATGGATTCGGCTCTCCATTAACTGTCAGCCATTCACGATGGGGAACCAGTTCCCACCAGGGAATTGATTTAAAAAATTCAGAAACATGCTTCATCTGGTTTGCCCCGCCGTATTTTATTGCTTCCTGCCAGGGGGCAGGATCCATTTTAACTTTTCCCGTTTCCCCCAAAGGATCTGATGGATCAAAAAACTGCCAAATACCCGCTGCTCCATAACCATATCCCGCTGAGCCGTTGAGGAAAGCAACCCATGGTTGCCACCGGGCATGGTATTCATGGTTTTTGTCTGATGGTCGTTCATAATATCCCTCCGATAAAAACACAGGCTTAACAGGCTTAATATTGTAATTTTCCAACGATCTGTTATTTATATTGAACATTTGATCTGCCTGCTGACCCGTTTGTAACCAGTTGTGATCAAGCCATTCGGAATTATGGAAAGCAATTGATGATTGTTGATTATGTGGTTCGGGCCAATTGATCCGGGAACTTGGATGAATGGAAACCGACTTATCGTATGGGTTGTATTCTTGCATTAAACCTCCAAGTTCTTCAATCTGGACTGGAGTCCAACCACAATCTTTTAGGGCATATTGATATTCACCCATTAAACTAAGAAATCCATTGTATGCACAGTACCGATTCGTTAAATAGGCGCTTATCCGTTTTGCCCATACAATATCGAAGAAGCAATTAAGCTTTCCGAACCAGGTGACAGACGTAGCTGTTACCATACCATGATCCCATATTGACTTAATGCGTTGATCTAAAGATATCAGATAATCGGGGTTTAGCCGACTTAAATCATCGTCCGGGAAAGGATATCCTCCTTCATTTCGATAACCGTTTATATTCTCTACATCACCAAATCCTCTTAAATATTGCATAAGAATAGTAGTGAATTGTTTCGATTTCCGATCCCTTAGATATTGGAAAAATGGACCATCTTGTTTATTGCCTAATCCACATCGACTGGTATTTATTGCCCAATTGGTGGCTGCTAAAAGAAAAAACGGAGTGCCGTCAGTATATTCAAAATACCTGCCATCTTTACTTATTTTCAAAAAACCATGGTAATTGGGGTTTAAGGCAATTTGTTCATTGGTGGGTGAATTTACAACCAAGGTACCTTTGCTGTTATTCAGTCCGGGGTCCTGAGAATTTGATTGATATGTCCATTTACCAGTCAATGTCGGGGCGAAACGCAGAATGTACTTCCGGTTTCCGTTCCAAATTCCATATATTTTTATTTGCGTTTTAGTTTTCTGATGTGTAAAAACAGCAGAAACAGGGAAAAGCCACCATTCATAGGTTTCCTGAGCCTCAATCTGAACTTCCACAACTTCATATTGAGTTATTGTGGAATGAAGTTTTGGATTATTATTACAAGAATAATTTAGAAATAACAATAAAGTAGTAATGCAAATAAAAAAAAACTGTTCCTTCTTCATCCTATTTCCTTTCATTAATTAAACCTGTAAATATCTATATTTCAGCTTTTAGGTGTTACTTAAATAAATAATTTGTCGGTGTTGGTCCGCTTCATTTAACATTAATAGTTACAGGTGCAGATATTTTACTCATGCCATTATCAAAAACCTTCGCAGTTAATAAATAACTGCCTTCGGTAACATCAGACCATGAATATGTATACGGGCTTGATGTGTCTTGGCCAATTAAACTTCCATTTCTATAGAATTCAACCTTTGTTATACTTGAATCAGTGTCTCCAACATTTACTTTAATTGTTATAGTTGCACCCTCTATAAAACCAGCACCATTAACTGGATTTTTAATACTGCATGTTGGAATTTCATTATCTATTACATATAATGTAACATCAGGCTTATCTGTTGAAACCCCATCGATATTGTGATTTTTTACAGAATCCCAATCTGTCTGGCTTTCTATCGGGTGGGACGAAAAGTAAGATACCCCGCCAGCATGCACATCATCTGCCTTGTAAGCTATTCTGCTTGATGCATGAATCCTGGAAAAATATCCACTTGATATTGCATTATTTAATAATGTCGTATCTCTGTTTACCCAAATAGCATATTTTAGTTTATCACCATTATTCAAGGTTCTTGTATTATTTACCGCATCTACTGTAAACACCTCTAGAAAAACTCTGTCAAATAAATTCCTGGCTGCAATCTTGTCAATTATACTTTGGTATACAGCAGAACCAGGAGAAAGCTTATCAATTTTTGTATCCATTGATACAACTGAGTTTACCGGAGCATTATCAACAAAATAATCCAAAAATTCATCTAATGTGGGAACTTTTTCCCCTGCATATTCACTGCTAAAATGACTCCCTGCATCCAGAGTCTTGATTTGCGCAAGAGTTTTACTGTTTACCTGTATATTTGTACTTCCAAAAACTGTTTCTGCATTTGTAGTCCTGTCAAGTGTTTTATCATGCATTAGTATTATTTCACCATCTGCTGTTAGATTAAGGTCAGTCTCCCAATCCAGATTATTATCAGCACACTTTTTATATGCAGTTAAAGTGTTTTCCGGAGCCCATAATTTTCCGCCTCTGTGTGCCATAATAGCTATTCTTTTTTCACTAATTACTCCATTTAAATAGAGTATTGCATCCGTGCCGTTAAAAGCTGATGGCGCAATAAATGTATAATCTACATCACTTCCATCAACATCACTTTGATTATAATAAATACCAGCTGATGGATCAAACCATTTAGCAATGTATTTTTTACCGCTGTATAATCTTATTGTAACAGCTGGTGTCGCACTACTTATTGAACATGAAAGAAGTGTTTCAAGTTTATCATTATAATCTTCACATAAATCATTTGGGCCATAATTTGCTTCGCCTGTTGTTGCATTAGGATGATAAACAATATATTCATCTTCTAACGTATTATGTGCAATCTGTATCTGCCCTGGAGCTGTTTTTTGTGAAACACAGCGTATCTATTTTCAGCAAGTCTTTATTTCTTAAACTATATATAAATGCATATAGGTTTTTTTGTGTATATGGGAAAGCCATACTAAAATAGGCACAGGTGTCTTCTTTTGAAAAAGAGTATTTAAATCCATTATGAGCATACGAATTTTCACCATACCATTTCCAGTTATTATCCTTATTAATACTATAAGCGGGACCACATTTTGTAAAGACATCCTGTTGTGTAAACTGAAAATAAATTGTTCTGCCAGATATTCCTGTTATTTTAAAATACCAATAAAACCAATTGCCCTTAGTATCACGCAAATCAGGTTTTATCCAGATAGTATCATTATTAATTTTCTCGATAATAATATTTCCTCCGGGAAAATCAGAATGGATTTGACATTTTTTTTCTTGTGCAAATGAATTATATATACTAATAATAATCCATAGCAAAACTATAACC
>DAOVYU010000337.1 GCA_030635465.1 Bacteroidales bacterium
CAATTCATCATTCGGTTTTTTACCTTTACCAAGTACTTCACCTCCTACATCAATTAAATAATCTTTAATGCCCTTTTCTTCTAGTAAACTACCAATCAAATCAACTGAATAACCCTGGGCAATGGCGTTAAAATCAAACTGAATATGTGGATCAGATTTTACAATTTTAAATTTATCTAAGCCAACTTTATTAAAACCAACAAAGGGTAATAAGCTATCAACAATATGTTGATCTACTTTCATTCGATCAGTAAATCCAAAACCCCATGCATTAACAAGGGGCCCAATCGTTGGATCAAAAGCCCCACCTGATTTTGTGTTCACATCTTTCGACATTTCAAAAAGAGTGGTAAAGATTTCACCAACCTCCACCTCAGCTTCATTTCTATTTACTTTTGAAATAATTGAATTCTCCACCCACATGGAAGCGACAAGGTCAAAATCTTTAAGTAGCAATTCTATTTCCTCCTGGAAATTCCTATTTATATCGTCGTAATAAGTTACAACATAATATGTTCCCTGTGTTTCTCCTGAGAATTTGATCAGGGTTTTACCCTTTTGTTCAACACAAGCAGTGAAAACGAAAATTAATACAATTAAATAAATTAAGCTTTTCATAGCTGGATTGTTTAATTAAAAAACCCTGACATTACTGTCAGGGTTTAAATTTTATCCTCCAAAATCATCGAAAGCGATCATTTCCTCCGGCACACCCAGATCGTCCAGCATTTTCTGGACTGCATCATTCATCATGGGTGGTCCACAGAGGTAGTATTCAATTTCTTCCGGTTCAGGATGATTTTTAAGGTAGTTATCATAAATCACCTGATGGATAAATCCTTTATATCCCTCCCAATTATCTTCAGGCAAGGGCTCAGACAATCCAATATGAAAATTAAAATTCGGATTATTTTTTTCAATCTTTTCAAACTGTTCCATGTAAAATAATTCGCGTAAGGAACGTCCTCCATACCAGAAAGTAGCTTTACGATCAGTATGTTCAGTTTGGTACAGGTGGAAAATATGTGACCGCATAGGAGCCATTCCGGCACCACCACCAATAAACATCATTTCACGTTTTGTAGGTTTGATGAAGAACTCACCATAAGGACCAGAAACCATTACCTTATCACCTGGTTTACGTGAAAATATATAAGATGAACAAATTCCAGGATTCACATTCATGAATGCATTTTTTGAGCGATCCCATGGTGGAGTTGCAATACGGATATTCAACATCACGATATTACCTTCTGCCGGATGATTGGCCATGGAATAAGCCCTGATGATAGGTTCTGGGTTTTTCATCTTCAAATTCCACATATTAAAATTATCCCAGTCACCACGATATTCATCATCCACTTCAATCTCCTTACTAAAATCGACTTCACACTGTGGTACAGCAATCTGAATATATCCACCCGATTTAAAATCAAGTGTTTCACCTTCAGGAAGCCTAACAACAAACTCTTTAATAAATGTTGCTACATTTTTATTGGATACTACTTCACATTCCCATTCTTTAATTCCAAATATTTCTGGTGGTATCTCAATTTTCATATCCTCCTTCACCTTCACCTGGCAACCTAAACGCCAGTCGTTCATCTGTTCTTTTCTTGTAAAGAATCCTGTTTCAGTTGGCAATATTGATCCTGCTCCCTCATGCACCTGAACCTTACACATACCACAAGTTCCACCTCCACCACAAGCTGAAGGAATAAATATTTTTTCAGCAGAAAGTGTAGATAGTAAGGTTGAACCCGGATTGGTAATCATTTCCTTTTCATCATTGATAGTAATGGTCACATCTCCTTGTGGAGTTAACTTCTTACGCGCATAAAGCAACAGTATAACAAGCAATAAAATAACCGATAAAAAGACAATTACGCTTGTCAAAATTATTGTTCCGATTCCTACTTCAAGTAATATCATTTTTATATTAGATTTTTAGATATTAGATACTAGATTTTAGACTTTAAAAAATTCAATTACAGTTTAATTCCCATAAAACTCATAAAAGCAATTCCCATCAGTCCGGTAATAATAAATGTTATTCCCAATCCTCTGAGCGGAGCAGGAACATTTGAATATTTGATTTTTTCGCGAATAGCGGCAATTCCGATTATCGCAAGGAAAAAACCAACTCCTGAGCCAAGTCCGAAAGATGTTGCTTCGGCAATTGATTCATACTCTCTTTCTTGCATAAACAGTGATCCTCCAAGTATAGCACAGTTCACAGCTATTAAGGGCAGAAAGATTCCGAGTGAATTATACAATGCCGGGGCAAACTTCTCAACAACCATTTCAACTAACTGAACCATTGAAGCGATAACAGCAATGAACATGATAAAACTTAGAAAACTAAGGTCAACTTCTGCAAATCCTTCTCCCAGCCATGATAAAGCTCCTGCTTCTAATATGTATTTATTAAGTAAATAATCTACAGGTACGGTAATACCCAAAACGAAAACTACTGCAATTCCAAGTCCGAAAGAAGTATTTACCGTTTTTGATACGGCAAGGTATGAACACATGCCTAAGAAATAAGCAAATACCATGTTATCAATAAAGATGGACTTTATGAATATGTTAAAAAGTTCTTGCATGATTATTTTATTTTATTAATTAAAATCTGCTTTAATTTTATTGTAATTCTATTTCTTTTCATTTTACCAACTGCCTACTTCTGTCTTCTTTCTATTTATCTTCAACCAATTCTTTATCCCTTGATCTTTGTATCCAGATTATAATTCCAACAACAATAAGGGCCATTGGCGGCAATATCATAAAACCATTGTTTTTATAACCAAAATTGTATAATCCCAGAGTTTCCATTACCGGATAGTTCCAGATTGTTCCTGAACCTAACAGTTCTCTGAAAAATGCAACAACAAGTAGTATCCATCCATAACCGAGAGCATTTCCGATTCCATCTAAAAAAGCCGGCCAGGGTTTATTGCCCATTGCGAAAGCTTCAAGGCGTCCCATGATAATACAGTTAGTAATGATTAAACCAACGAATACTGAGAGTTGCTTGCTTACGTCGTAGGCAAATGCTTTCAGCACCTGGTCAACTAAAATAACCAAAGAGGCAATTATAACTAACTGAACGATGATCC
>DAOVYU010000199.1 GCA_030635465.1 Bacteroidales bacterium
ATTTTAAATATTTTGTACTTAACTGTTGATTTTCTGTGTTTTACTATTTCTAATTTTAGGGGTGCAATATTACGAAAAAATCTTGATTGAGAATCGAAAATTGCAAAAGATTAATATTTAATTTGCAATTAAATTATTGGGCAAATTATGAGAATTTATAAGTCATGACTACGTTAACTGATGAGCAATAAAATGGGATGAAATGCGTTATAAATTCAGATAGGAAAGCTTCTCAAAATTTGATGGTAAAAGGTTGATATTAATTTTTTCGGACAAAAATATCAACCTTTTACTTTTATCTTATTTTGTACTTTTTTTCCAGCTTTAAACTATTAACAGCCCAGTTCACCATTTCGTCAAAAGTTTTATAATCGATTTGATGGCCAAGCCATTCGCAGGTTATTGTTTGCTGGTTTAGGTCTTCTCTTTTGTTAGCTTTAAGGAATTTTATCGTATCCTTTGGCTTTAAAGTTTTATCTTTTGCTCCCAGAACAACATATCTCGAAGGACATTTTGGATCCTCAATGGCCGGGATCTTCGAATAAAAAACATCATCATAAATCATGGCAGGATTAAACAACAAACAAGGTAAACCAAGGTCTTCTGCTATCCAATAACCAAGGTAACCACCCAGGGAACTTCCAATAATAAATTTTACCTTTTTTCTGATTGCAGTATCTTTTAATGTTTCATAAACCCCAAGTTTTTCCCGGTAATTAATATGCAATGCTACTACAGTTAATCCGGTATCTTTCATTATCTGGTTTTTTTCAGGTACGGGATAACTGTCTAATCCATGAATGTATAAAGTCTTCATCTATGTTGAATATTTTACCACAAATGTAGCAAAAGTTTCCTAAAATCTACTTGGAATGTGTTGGTACTAATCGAGATTACTTAACTTTGCAATGGAATTAATATATTTTTTCATAAATTATTTGCCTGTAATAAAAAAATCTCTATTTTTGCACTCCCAAATTTTGATATAAAATGAAGAGAACATTTCAACCATCGAGAAGAAAGAGATCCAATAAGCATGGATTTAGAGCAAGAATGGCTTCGAAGAACGGTCGTAAGATAATTGCTAACAGAAGAGCTAAAGGTCGTAATAAATTAACGGTTTCAGACGAAAACCTGGATAAGAGATAAAGTTATTAAACCGTATTTACAAAAAAAATATCTTTAAAGGAGGTAATGTAATGTTACCTCCTTTTTTGTTTTTTATAATCTGGTCAACAACATTGGAAGAATTGTCATAATTTTGCCAAGGTGTAATCATACATGATAATTTTAATGCAGATTCTCAGAACAATATTAATCATTGTCCTTATATATTACATGTCGAAGCTTTTTGCCAGGTATGTATTACCTTTATTGGTCAGATATTTCATTCGACGATCACAAAAAACATATCAAAAACAGTATCAACAGCCAAAAAAGAAAATGGGGGAGATGAATGTTGAATACCAACCTGAGAAAAAAAAGGAGTTGAATGATTTGGGTGAGTATATTGATTATGAAGACATAAAAGAATAAATATTATTTATAACATGAAGAACCTTTCCTTAAAGAAAATTATTCCTTACGTACTTGCAGTGATAATTTTTATTATTATCTCATTGGCTTTCTTAAGTCCACTACTTGAAGGTAAAAAGCTAAAACAGGATGACATTACCCGCCATAAAGGGATGTCGAAAGAAGTTGTGGATTTTAGGGAACAAATCGGGGAAGAAGCCTTATGGACAAATAGTATGTTCGGGGGAATGCCTGCTTACCAGATTTCAGTTAAATACAAAGGCAATTTGGTGCAATATATTGATCAACTTTTTAAGTTAGGATTACCTCATCCTGCCAGCTTGGTTTTTTTATATATGCTGGGTTTCTTTATATTGCTAATTGTTCTGAAAGTTGATCCATGGTTGAGTATTGTTGGGGCCATTGCCTTTGGCTTTTCATCATACTTTTTTATTATTCTTGAAGCAGGACATAATTCAAAAGCACATGCGATTGGATATATGGCACCGGTATTGGCTGGTGTGATTCTAACATACAGGGGTAAATATTTATTGGGAGGAATTCTTACGATGCTTTTTCTCGCATTAGAGATCAAAGCAGGTCACCCACAAATTTCATATTATTTGTTTTTATTGCTGCTTGTATTTGGTATTGTTGAATTTATTGATACCATCAAAACAAAAAAGTATATGCCTTTCGTAAAGTCAACGGCAATAGTAATTGTTGCAGGATTGATAGCTGTATTGACTAGTATTACAAGTTTATGGGCAACTTATGAATATGGCAAATACACCATTCGTGGAAAGTCGGAATTGACATCTAACCTGGAGAACAAAACTTCCGGATTGGATAAGGATTATGCTACACAATGGAGTTATGGTGTGGGTGAAACCTGGTCCTTGTTGATTCCAAATGTAAATGGTGGATCATCAAGACCGATAGGATTGAATGAAAGTGTGTTGGATAAGGTAGATCCAAGATATAAAGAGTATGTAGCAAATGCATCACAGTATTTTGGGAACCAACCCTTTACTTCCGGACCGGTATATGCTGGAGCATTTATGATATTTTTATTTATTTATGGTCTTTTTATTGTTCGTGGACCAATAAAATGGTGGTTGCTGGTTGGTACCATTCTGTCAATTCTGTTGGCCTGGGGTAAAAACTTTATGCCGCTTACCGATTTTTTCCTGGAGTATTTTCCCGGATATAATAAGTTCAGAGCAGTTTCAATGACGCTTGTCATTGCAGAATTAACCATTCCCCTTTTGGGTATTCTCGCATTAAATAAAGTATTGACTGAACCATCCTTCTTTAATAAAAAAATTGAACTATTTAAATACAAAGTAAATCCACTATATCTGTCGGTGATCTTAACAGCAGGTATTTCATTATTATTTGCTTTAATACCAGATGTGTTTGTTAATTTTTTAAGTGATCAAGAAGTCGCTTCCATTGCCCAACAGAAAAATACCAGTCCTGAATATGCAAAACAGATAGTTGAATACTATGATAATATTGAAATAGCCAGGCGATCAATACTTAAAACAGATGCTTTCAGGTCTTTTATTTTCATAATATTAGGAGCTGCAGCAATTTGGGCATTTGGTAAGTCGAAACTGAAAAAGAATTATGCAATTCTGATCATTGGACTATTGGTGTTAATTGATATGTGGACTGTAAATAAACGTTATGTGAATAATGATAGCTTTGTAAATAGTTCAAAAATAGAAAGACCATTTCCAAAATCAACAGTTGATGAATTTATTTTGAAGGATGTTGATCCAAATTTTAGAGTGCTCAATCTTACTGTTGATCCTTTTGCAGATGCAAGTACATCTTATTACCACAAATCAATAGGAGGATACCATGGTGCTAAGCTAAGACGCTATCAGGAGTTGTATGATCACCAGATAAAAGGAAAATTCAATATGAGTGTATTGAATATGCTAAATACAAAGTATATTATTCAAGCTGATGAAAATAAAAGACCATCCGCCAGGCCAAATATGGGTTTTATGGGAAATGCCTGGTTTGTTGAAGAAATACAATTGGTAAATAATGCAGATGAGGAATTAGCTGCATTGGATAATTTTGATCCGGGAAGAACAGTTGTTATTGACAAACGTTTTTCAAGTTATGTGGAAGATTATACTCCTACTTATGATTCACTTGCTCAAATTACATTGATCGGCTACAAACCCAATCATTTGCAGTATCAGTCTAATACCCAGAAAGACCAACTGGCTGTTTTCTCTGAGATATATTATGACAAAGGATGGAATGTATATGTTGATGATGTTTTGGTTCCACATTTTCGTGTAAATTATGTACTTCGCGCTATGATTATTCCTGCAGGAAAGCATAAAATTGACTTTAAATTTGAACCTAAGGTTTATAAAGTAGGAGAAAAAGTATCGTTTGCTTCATCATTGCTATTAATTTTGCTGGTGCTTGGTTTTGGGTTTTATGAAATAAGGAATTATTTCAAAAAAGAGGAATGAAGAAAGTCCTGGTAATAACATATTACTGGCCTCCCAGTGGAGGTGCAGGTGTTCAGCGTTGGTTGAAGTTTGTAAAGTACTTCAGGGAATTTGGCTGGGAACCTGTAATTTATACACCTGAAAATCCTGAAGTTCCAGCCATTGATCAGTCGCTCATTAAAGATATTCCTAAAAATTTAACAGTATTAAAGACTAAAGTGTGGGAACCTTATAGTGTTTATAAAAGATTTGTTGGGCGAAAAAAGGGTGACAGTATCAA
>DAOVYU010000185.1 GCA_030635465.1 Bacteroidales bacterium
TTCTACTTACATTTTATACAGTTGTAATTTTTTTACTGAAAGAGAGTCCAGAAAGATAATAGCACATAAACTTGCCGAGGACAAAGATCCTGAACTGGAATATATTTTTAGTGAAATCAATAAGCGGATAAAGTCTGATACAATACTATCCGGAATGATCAAAGAATATATGTATGGCATGAATGATAACTCGTTGAAAATCAATGAATATATCAGGAAAAACCACTTTGCTGGTTATTGGAAAAAGTATGATCTTTTATTTACAATATGTGACTCATCCAGGATTTTGGATATTCAACCAGAGAATTATCTTATGAATTGTTACGATTACTTTCAGGCTAAAATAGAAAATTATGGTCAGGAAACAGATTGTGAAAATTTGTATTATTTAAAATCTGAGTCTGAGAATGAAAAGTACCTTGGAGTTCTTGATTTTTCAAATCTGGATTTTTCCTTAAAAATGTATGTTGAAATTTTTTCGAAATTCATTCCAAAAGGCTTGGGTTATCCTGAATTGTTAATTGATGCGGGTTCAAAAAAATCGAACGACTGGTCGAAATACTCATGGGCTAAATATGTAGATGGCAAGTTGATTTATCATTTTGGAAAATATTTTTATTCGATTAATCTTTCTAATTACGGAAACCACTTTGACCCGGATGGATTTTTTAATCGAAATGGTTACAATCACTTTTATTACCCAGCTGAAGATAATACAGTGTTGATCTTGAGTAATAAAAATCCTGGATTTTTGAATATTGTAGCCCCATTCTCTTACATATTTATTTTTTACGGAATCCTGGTCTTTTTAATATTTCTAATATTAAGAAGTCCGATTGAAATTAAATTGTTTGAGTTTAATTTTAGGAAACGCTTGCAGCTTTTTATTACTTCATTGATTCTGATCTCATTCTTTTTTATTGGAATAGGCTCTCTTTTTTATATCATATCATTAAACGACAATAAAAATAATGATATTCTTAGCGAAAAAACTCACTCTGTATTGATCGAACTAGAGCACAAACTTGCAGATATGGAGAATCTTACGCCTGAAATGGAACCTTACTTATCGGGTTTATTGTATAAGTTTTCATTGGTTTTTTTCTCTGATATTAATTTGTACGACTTAGAAGGGACCTTACTGGCTACTTCCAGGCCAGAGATATTTAATAAGGAGTTGGTGTCGAATAAGATGAACTCGTTGGCTTTTAATTATATGAGCAATTATCAAAAATCTTTGTTCATGCAAAACGAATCGATAGGAGAGTACCAGTATTTATCAGCTTACCTGCCATTTAGAAACGAACAGAGTAATTTAATTGCATTCTTAAACCTGCCATACTTTGCCAAGCAGGACGAGTTAACCAATGAAATCTCAACCTATTTAGTGGCTTTCATAAATATTTATATGATCCTAATTGCTTTTGCAATTTTCATTGCACTAATAATTTCTAACTATATCACCAAACCCCTTCAGCTTATTAAAGATAAAATAAGCCGGCTAAAACTAGGACGTACCAATGAAAAAATTGAGTGGTCGAAAAATGATGAAATAGGAAGCTTGGTTATTGAATACAATCGGATGGTGGATGAGTTGGCCAATAGTGCTGAAATGCTTGCAAAATCTGAGCGAGAGAGCGCATGGCGCGAGATGGCCAAACAAATTGCACACGAGATAAAAAATCCTTTAACACCAATGAAACTGAGTGTTCAATACCTTCAGAAGGCGTGGGATGACAAAGCCCCCGATTGGGATAAAAGGTTAAAACGTTTCACTCAAACAATTGTTGAACAAATTGAATCATTATCCATTATTGCTTCCGAATTTTCTGATTTTGCGAAAATGCCGAAATCCAAATTTGCAAAAACTGACATAGTTGAAGTGATCAAAAATTCAATTGGATTATTTAAAAATGCCACACAGATAAGTATTAAGTTACATTCTTCAGAAAATCTATTTGTATTTGCAGATAGAGAACAATTGTTGCGGGTATTTAATAATCTTATAAAAAATGCCATACAGGCGATTGTTGATCCGCCAAATGGAATTATTGAAATTACTGTAGAACATGAAATGGAGCTTGTTGTCATTACTTTTAAAGACAATGGTAAAGGAATTCCGAAAGCGCAAAGAGAAAAGGTGTTTTATCCAAATTTTACTACTAAATCTGGTGGTATGGGATTGGGTCTGGCAATGGTTAAAAATATCATTCAAAATGCTGGCGGAGAAATAACTTTTGAATCAGAAGAAAAAGTTGGCACAACTTTTATTGTTGCTTTACCGATATATGATCTGAAAGCTAAACAGTAATACCCATTTCACGCATTAATATAGTTGCATTCATATTTTTAGAAACCCCCTCTTTCAATTTATAGTCAAAAGAAAGTTGACTGCCATTGATATCAACTTCAAAGCATTTATTTTTTATATTTTTTGGAAAAGATTTCTCAAGTTTTCCTAGTGCCACATCATGTGTGGCGACTATTCCACAGGTGTTTAAAGTGATAAATTGTTTCAACAATGCCTCAGATCCTGCATGTTTATCTTTAGAATTTGTGCCTTTTAAAATTTCATCAAGTACAACAAAAAGATTATTTCCTGATTTTAGCTCATCAATGATTCTTTTCAATCTTTTTAATTCAGAATAAAAGTATGATTCGTTTTTATATAGTGAGTCATTCGTCCTTATACTTGTAAAAATTTTAACCGGATTAAAACTAAATTCATCAGCACATACTGTAGCACCGCACATTCCTAAGATCATATTTACTACAATGGTTCTCAAAAAAGTACTTTTACCAGCCATATTTGCTCCGGTAATTACAAGAAATTCCCCTTCCTTGATAGTAATATCATTATTAACCCGTACCGATGGATTAATTAATGGATGGCCCATATTTTTCGCCAATAAATGAAAATTGTCGGATTGAAATTCAGGGAAAATGGTTTTTGGATTGTTATAGTAATAATTTGAGAAACTATTTAAAGCATCAATTTCGGCAATTGCATCAAACCAGTTTTTCATATCATCCTTATGCCTTTTCTGCCAGCTTTCCAAACGTTTCATTTGCAATATATCCCACAATAATAACCCATTAAATAAAGCCCATGAAACAAAATTGAGACGGTTATCAAGTGCAGTAAGAATTGCAGATAATTGTTTAATATTTTTACCTGCTGAGCTTTGGTCCGATTTAAGTTTCTGCTTTAATGCGACTAATTTAGGGGCTTTAAATTCCATTTCTTCAATAGCACTCAGCAGCATGCCATACTTGATGAGCATTTTGGATGTTTTGCTAACCATATTGTGCCTTTTGTTTACCTTAAAAGCAAAGCTTCCTGAAAGGCCCCATGGGATCAATAAGTATAAAAGAAATAAATTGAAATTTATTATACCTGTCGATAGTAAATAAATCATTAGCACAGAAACTGCTGGAATTACATAAATCAGGAAAGTAAAAATTTTGGGACTAAATACTGGTGGCTCCAAAACCCAGTCTAACATGCGTTTATGATCTTCTTTTTTCTCTTTATAAGCATGTCCAATAGCTTGAAAATTTTGACGCCAGTCAAAGTAACCCGACAGCTCTTTTATTGCTTTTTGGTTTTTTGAAATTTCATTTTTATTCAGATGGGGTTGGTTTAGAGTTTTAGCTAATTTGATTTTACCTACTTCACTTGCATATCGATTGATAAATTGAAATAAGGACCCTTCACCAAATATATCCAGGTCAAATGAAAACTGGTGATCTGCATCAATAAATTCTTTACCGGTATCGAAACTTTCATAATTACCATCCAATGCCTTAAGTTCGTTTTCGATGATTATAATTTTAGCCTCATATAAACTCTTCACCAAAAGAAGTTTAGAATGATATTTTACCAGGTAAACAAAAATGCCAATTGAAATGAATATTGTAGAAATAATACCTGCAGTATGATTAGCTCTTGCAAAGATATACACCAGGATAAATGCCAGCAAAAAATCCAATAGCCGTGCCAATGAAACAGTTTTTATTCGTTTGTTAGTTTTTTGAAATAGCAGGGTGTAGGAATCTCGCTTTTCCGTATAGGTGGATTTTAAAGTATTCATCGGAATAAAAATTTAAAGCACTTAAAAGTACAAATTATGTAATACCAGCTAAAAAGAATGGGTATAAAAAAACGGAGCCCTCGAATGAGGGACTCCGCCAAACCCAAAAGAATCGAATTATGAAAAAATTAATCAACTATTAATTTGTATGGAAGATAATGATTTTCTTCATCAAAAACACTGATAAAATACATCCCATTATCGACCTCTTGCAAATTTAATAAAATATTCTTTTCAAAAAACAAATTTTCTATAATTTTTTTTCCTGAAAAATCCCAAATTCCTATCCGTCTTTTACCATTATCAGGAAAAGTAATAGTAACAAATTTTTTTACAGGATTTGGATTAACCTGTAAA
>DAOVYU010000086.1 GCA_030635465.1 Bacteroidales bacterium
AAATATTTTTGTGGTGAGATTGAATACTTACAGGTCCTGAAATCAAAGTAACTATTGCTCCACGTTGTGCAAATTCTTCGGCCAGGGCATATCCCATGCGTCCCGATGAAAAATTTCCGATAAACCTGACTGGATCAATCGATTCAAAAGTAGGCCCGGCACTTATGAGGACTTGTTGGTTTTTAAAGTCCTTTTTTTTTTAAAGAAATCAATTAAAATATCAATAATTTTCTCTGGCTCCTGCATCCGACCTGCACCATATAAACCGCTGGCGAGTTCCCCTTCTTCAGGTTCAATAATTATATTCCCAAAATTATTGAGCTTATCAATATTATCCGATGTACTTGGATGTTTAAACATATCCAGATCCATGGCTGGGGCAAAAAACACCGAGCATTTAGCTGCAAGATAAGTTGCAATTAATAAATTGTCGGCAATTCCATTAACCATCTTGCCCATGGTTGTTGCTGAAACAGGAGCAATAACGTATACATCAGCCCAATTGCCTAATTCTACATGGCTGTGCCATGTTCCGTCATTTTTTTCAAAAAAATCAGTAAATACAGGTTGCCCGGATAATGTTGAAAGTGTTAAAGGTGTAACAAAATCTCTTGCTGCCGGGGTTAATATAACCTTGACTTCAGCCCCTTCTTTTACCAATAACCTTACTAAAAAAGGGATTTTATAGGCAGCAATGCTTCCTGTAACTCCTAACAGTATTTTTTTTCCTTTTAGCACTAGAGTTTAATATTCGTCGTCAGCTTTTTTCTCGGGATTCCTATAATATATTTTTTCTTCCTCAAACTCGTTAATAGCAATTAATGTAGGCTTTGCCAGCCGTTCATAAAACCTTGCAATTTCAATTTGCTCCCTGTTTTCAAAAATTTCTTCTAGATTATCTTGTGTAGTAGCAAACTCTTGAAGTTTTTGGTTCAACTCTTCTTTCATCTCCACAGCTATCTGATTAGACCTTTTTGATACAATGGCAACAGTTTCATATATATTACCTGTAGGGGCATCAAAATCACGAATTCTTCTTGTAATTGCTGTGGTTTCAGTTTTTACTTTTTTGTAATCCATTTGTATATTTTTTATAATTTTTCTAAATCTTTATTTACACGGTTAACCATGTATTCAACATCCCTGTTATATTTACTTTCCGGATACAACCTAACAAACTCATCGTATGTTTCTTTCGCTTCCATATATCGCTCTCTTCTCTTTTTCTTCACACTTTTTGAAGCATAATAATAATAGGCTTTAATGGTGTAAAACATAGCATCTTCACGATATGGTGTATCTGGATATAATTTCAATAAATTCTCAAAAGATGTCACAGCGGCTTTATACCTGTCCATTTTAAGATAAAGCTTTGCTATTTCAAGTTCTTTTTTCTGTAATTTATCCCTTAGCTCATCAATCAATTCGTTACAGTTCTCCACCCTTTCACTATAAGGATAGGCATTTATATAAAGCTGGAGTTCATTAATCGCTTCATAAGTATTGGTTTGGTCAAGCTTAAAATCCGGAGATTCCAAATACTTACATTTTGCTGCCATAAAAGCACATTCTTCTGCATGCTCATTACGCGGATACGTTTTAGAAAATCTGTTGAAATAGTAGCTTGCCATGATATATTCTTTCTGATAGAAATATGCATAGGCATATTTATAACCAATCGCCTCAGCTTCAGGTTTTCCTCTGTAAAACGGAATCACCTGATCGAACAAGGTCATAGCCTTATAATAGTCAGTTTTGTCATAATATTCCAGTGCTTTTTCGTATTTGAATTTATAATCCTGACTTTTCTGGATTTTTGAGTAGCTACTGCAAGAACCTAAAACAACTGATATTAAGATAATTAATATAAGATATCCAGCATTTTTAAACATGGGCGCAAATTTACTGTAATTAATTGAAAATTAAAAACGTAAATATGAAGTAATTATTTTTGTTAAAAATTAAATGATAAGAAAATGTGAAATTTAAATGAATAAATTTTAGTTTTGCGTCTTTAAAGTGACTAACAGCATTTTAACGTTTAAAATCAAAAACAAATGGATATTTTTAGTAAAATTGATAACTCTTTTGGTCCGCTTGGCAAATATATGGAGCGAGCACATGGGTATTATGCATTTCCAAAATTGGAAGGTCAAATCTCAAACAAAATGATGTTTATGGGAAAAGAGAAGTTGGTTTGGAGTTTGAATAATTATTTAGGATTAGGAAATCACCCCGAAGTAAGAAAAGTTGATGCAGAGGCTACCGAAGAATGGGGATTAGCTTATCCAATGGGAGCCCGAATGATGTCAGGTCAAACGAAGTACCATGAAGAACTGGAAAACAAACTTGCTGCTTTTGTAAATAAACCAGCGGCTTACCTTCTAAATTATGGATACCAGGGAATGGTTTCCATCATCAATTCACTTGTTGATCGGCACGATGTAATTGTGTATGATTCTGAAGCACATGCTTGTATCATTGATGGCATGCGATTGCATTTTGGAAAACGCTTTGTTTATCCACACAATAACATGGAGAATCTTAAGAAAGAACTTGAGAGAGCTACTAAAATTGTTAAAAAGACCGGTGGTGGGATTATGGTTATTACGGAAGGAGTTTATGGAATGACAGGCGATATGGGTAAGTTGAAGGAAATTGTTGAATTAAAGAAACAGTATAATTTCAGGTTATTGGTTGATGATGCACATGGTTTTGGAACAATGGGCGATTCAGGTGCAGGAACAGGAGAACATTTGGGCGTGCAAGATGACATTGATGTATATTTTGCAACTTTCGCAAAAGCAATGGCTGGAATTGGTGGATTTGTTGCTAGTTCAAGAAAAGTAATTGACTTTTTAATGTATAACATGCGGTCTCAGGTATATGCTAAATCATTGCCCATGCCCATGGTTATTGGATCGCTAAAAAGATTGGAAATGTTACAAAATGAACCTGAGCACAAGGCAAAACTTTGGACAATTGTAAATGCATTACAAACCGGATTAAAAGAAAAGGGTCTAAACCTTGGCAATACTGAATCACCAGTTACACCAGTATACTTTGAAGGAGGAGTTTCAGAAGGCACACAGGTAACAAAAGATTTAAGAGAGAACTATAATATATTCTGTTCAATTGTAACCTATCCTGTAGTATCAAAAGGGACAATTATGCTCCGCTTAATACCCACAGCTATGCATACTCTTGAAGATGTAGAATATACAATTGAATCCTTTTCTGCCATCAAAAAAAACCTGGACAACGGTAAATACTCTGATGGAAAAATGGCTGAGATGACCGCTAAATAAAATAAAAAGAAATCCCAATTAAAACCTGATCAAACAATTGATCAGGTTTTTTTAATAAATTTACGGACCGATTATTTATTTTACTTTTGTTTATCACCCTCTACTAAATGAAAGAAACAACGAAAAGAAAATTATTTGGTAACCGCTTGTATACCATATACAGGAGAATGCGTTTTCTTTCATACAAAAAGAAGCAAAATAAGCTAAGGAAAAAACAAGTAAGAAAAGAAGAAATAAGAGCTGAGCAGCAAACACGAAAAAAGAATAAGCATTCATTAAGATTTAGAATTTATCGCATATTTCGACTTTTAAAGTATGTCATTAGGAGAAGAAAATACCATCGACTCAAAAAGAAAAATAAACGAGCAGCCCAAAAAACAGAAAACAAAGAATTAAAACAAAGGTTAAAACTCCAGTCCAAACAAGACAGGTTGTTGGACAAGCAAAAAATGCGGCTTGAAAAACAAGAATTAAAAGAAGAAAAAAAGGCCCGCAAACTTGAACGTAAAGAATGGACAAAAAGTCACCTTAAAACTTTTCTACTTGAAATTAAAACCTTTGACAGGCACTCTTTAAAGAGATGGTATCACTGGTTTATGAAAGTTACAGAAAACAAAGATAAGCGAAACAATTTCTTTGTAATCACCTTCAATTCACTAACATATTTTATTTTATCATATCTTGTAATTTATATAATTAGTCAACTAATTACGGCATGGGTCGCAACCAGTTTTGATTATAAAACCATATTGTATTATTACAAAATTTATTACAATATTGAGAGTGATGACTGGACCGCCGATTCAGTTAAAATTTTGTTCAGCATCATGCCATTGGCAGGATTAATACTCGGGACAATATTTATCATTATTTATACTACTTTCAAGAATGAACCAGGAAAGATAAAATTGTTTTTCTTATGGGGATTTGTGCATGGTATGGTAATGTTTTTTGGTGCTTTGCTTATGGGAACATTGTTAAATAAGGACTTCGGATGGGTGATTGCTTACCTTTATTACCGGGACACTGGTAAAATGGTATTTTCTATTATCTCAATTTTTGCGTTGATTTCCATTGGGGCAGTTATTTCCAAATCATTTTTAATTTCAGGC
Source organism: Bacteroidales bacterium (assembly GCA_030635465.1). Lineage (GTDB taxonomy): Bacteria > Bacteroidota > Bacteroidia > Bacteroidales > JAADJA01 > JAADJA01. The sequence continues at coordinate 4,421 of DAOVYU010000086.1, forward strand.
AACTCCTATTTCAACCAAATCGACAGAACTAACAAGAAATATTTTTTATATGCTCAAGTAATATTCCCTGCAATCATTGGAACCATTGTTCTGGCCTTTTTAAAAATACCGAATACTTATTATTATGTTACCACCGATGAAGTATTTTTTGAAATCATCAAGTTATCTACTTTAATCATTCTGATCATTCCATTAATTACAACTTATCGCTCTTTTCATGATAACTTTTTCGATGAAGAGCCCCGCAGATTAAATCTAAAATGGAAGCTTATGATTGTTACGATTCTAATGATTTTTGCCTTCAGATTTGGATTTATAAATGGTATCTATTTCCAATAAGCTATCTAAGTGCTTTTGATGCATAATATTCAACAGGAGCAAAATTGTCTGTTAATATCACTCCATTAAATTCCAAATCACCCTTATACAAATGCGATAAATATTTATTTATCTGGTCATTAGAGCTTGCAAATTCTGGAACTACTGTTGTTTTTAAACCAACCAATAGAAAATTTTGGAATATACTCTTTTCAGCTTCAGTCGGTTGCGGATATTGGACCGGAAAAAGATATACCTGTGGAAAAACACTCTTATAAGTGGCCACTTCAGATCTGAGAAAATAATTATTTTTTGGATCCAGAGAAGAGATCACATTGGCATATACGGCACCATTTTCATTCAGCATATCAAAAATATGTTGTACTGCTTCCTGGGTTGTTAACTGGAATGGGATGGTGATCATTGATTTGTATGCATCCATAAATACTGCATCGTATTTTTTATCACATCTATTTAAAAATGTTCGGCCATCTTCATGAAAAATATTCAATCGTTTATCATCAGGCAGGTTAAAATGTAGCTTTGCCAATTCTGTCAATCCTGGGTCAATTTCTACCACATCAATAACTGCATCCGGATACCTATTCAGATAATCTTTTGGAAAAGCATATCCTGAACCTCCAATCATTAATGATGTTTTAAAATTTGGATTAAAATACTCAACAAGGCGGTAATACTTTAAAACTTCAAAAACCAGGTCGTCATCCTTATCCAGAAACATAGCTGAGCTTTGCTCATCATTCACATTTAACATCTTAACAGGTCTGCCAGAAACCTGATCCGTTGTATTATAAATCAAAACCCGATTATATTGTGTATCCGTATCTATGTAATTCAATTCCTGATTATTCTTTTTTATCCAGAAGAATATAATGCCAATGCTCAACAGGATTGTCAGGGAACCAGGTATCAATTTTACTTTTAAAACAAAATCAGTCATTGCAATAAAAACCAGCAAAATTGCAAGGGCAAATAAAATATTGCTATACCCAAATGCAGGAACCAGTATAAAGCCAGCTAAGAATGTTCCCAATATACTTCCTATGGTGGACAATGCGTACAAATTACCGATCAGTGAACCTGAATTTTGAATG
>DAOVYU010000053.1 GCA_030635465.1 Bacteroidales bacterium
CTCTGATTTTGTATATCTTATCAGCAATAAATTCTTCTTTTAGAGCTAAAGTTTTCATAAATAACTAACTTGATGTACCAAACTGGCACCTCAAGATTTTAAACATATTTTTGATAAAAATCCAAAAACTTATCAGCAATAGCTTCCCAGCTATATTCCTTTTGAATCAATTCATTTGCAGCAAGTCCCATGTTCTTTTTAAATTCAGGATCTTTCAGAATTTTAATCATTGCATCAGCAAATTCCTGTGGATTGGCTGCATCCACAAGCATCCCATCCTTTTCATTGGTAATTACATTTCTGATTCCGCCAAATTTAGAAGCAACAACTGGCTTTCCACAAGCCATGGCTTCCTGGGTAGTCATCCCAAAAGGTTCAAACAATGAAGGCAAGGTGAAAAGCTCGGATTGCTGGTAATATTGAGCCATTTTATCATCGTCCACATAACCAATAAACATGACCCTGTCTTTCATATCCTCTTCCTCAATAATTTGATGCATCATATCAAACACACCTTGCTCACGAGGTTTGGGATTTGGTGATCCTCCTCCAATAACCAGGTCAACATCTTTTATTACATCCTTAACAAGGGCAAATGCCTTGAGCAAAAGATCATGTCCTTTATTGGTATCAATTCGACTTAAACAGAAGATATATTTTTTTGGTAATGTAGTTGGAGCATTTAGTTCTTCCTCTGTTGGAATTTTAAAACGGTGGATATCAACACCCGGTGAAATGATTTCAATATTATCATTGTAATAATCATACAGTTCATGCAATTTTTCAAGCTGAACAACCGATGTCATGTTTTGGGCGTTCACCGCATCAAAGACTCTGATTTCTTCTGCTTTCCTATGTTTGAAATTGAACTTCTTCTCCATTTCATCAGGGTCACCACCCATTTGATCTTGTTTCCATGCTCCAAGTGAATGAGCAGTAAAATAAGGAGGTTTGTTAAAAGCTTTTGCCACATCCAGGGTAACAATTCCTGCATCTACATAATGTCCATGATAAAGATCATACTCCAGGTTGTTGTCTTTGATGTACTGCACCATATTTGCAGCTAATTCAGGAAGTAATTCATAGATGAATTCCTTTGGCCTAAATTCCCAATCTCCAGCTGGAATTCTCACAACCCTAACATTGGGGTGTCCGGGAACTGGATCAGCTTGTAATTTTTCATTTTCGAACCAGCGGGTATAAATATCAACTTTTATTCCATGACGAGCCATGGCTTTTGCCATCTCTAAAACATAAACTACCTGACCTCCGGTATCTGTTCTTCCTAAAATAGGAACAGGGTCAAAATATCCGTGTGTGCTTAATAATGCAATGCTCTTATAATTCCAATTACTCATATTTAGTTGTATTTATTCAGTTTGTTATACTCGTTAATTAGGCTTTAAACTTCCGTTTCAACCAATTTAATTATTTTGTTTTTTTGCTTCAAACTCTTTACTGATAACTATATCTGCTAAAGCTTTGTGTTTTGAAATAATTTCATGCTCAATCGTTAAAATATTATCTAGAAATTCATCCTGTGCTTCACGTGCTCTTTTTTTTCTGGATTCTATGGTATCCATTTTATTTCTATCAATAAATACTTTACAATCTGCATTCTTAAGAGAAGTAGTATAAGTTCCTTCAGCAATTAAGACTTTGTAGTTTTTGAGGTCTACAATTTCTTCTCCAATTATATCAGCATCAAAATCAACCAGTGGTTTTGTGAGTGAATAGAAGCCTTTTAATACTGCTTCCAGGTTTTGATCCAGTAAATCCAATTTGACTTCTTGTGTTCCTACCCAGGCAATATCTTTTTCGCGTTGCCTGGCATTGGTTTTTGGAGGATATACAAAATAGTCATCCTGCCCGAATACAAAACTTTTGATATTGTGTTCTCCCAACTTTTCGGCTATGGATGCGGCAATTTCAGATTTACCTGCTCCAGATTCACCAGCAACAGTAATTACGTATTTGTTTTCAGACTTCTCAATATCGTTTAATATGATCTCTATGACTTGCTTTGCTGCCTTTCGATGATTGTTGTCAATAATAAGAATATCGCCTTTCATAAATATTTAGTATTTGATTTTAGTTTCCACCAAAAATACAATTTTTTGATGATTTGGTTTGTTTAGAATCCAAAATTGTCACTCTAATTCTCTAATGTGCTGAAAACAAAAAAAATAGTTTGAATGGCAATTTTACTTTTAAAGTTTTGTGGGAAGAATAACATATTTAATTTTTTGTCGTATAAATAATTAAATTAGAGCCTATTAAGGTTGACACCTGCTAAAAGTCTTCAAACCAGAAGGCTTTTTTAATTTACACATGTATCAAGTATAATTCAGAAGTCTCAATATTATAAAGAACTAATGATGAGCTATACTTATCTTTACAGAATGAAAGTTCCCAGCAATAAAATTGGTGATATAAGAAGTTATTATGCACAGCAACTTTTTAAATTTTATGATGAAAGAGAAGCAGAAACTTTTATTTTTATGTTGCTGGAAAACTATGCCGGAATTGCAAAATCACAAATTATTATAAATCCGGAATTGCCCATCAATGAGTCAGAATTATTAAATATTCACTTTGCTGTTAAGGATTTAAAAAATTATAAACCCATTCAATATATTTTAGGCAAAACTGAATTTTATGGATTTCCCATTCTGGTAAATTCAAATGTGCTTATTCCTCGACCCGAAACTGAAGAGTTGGTAGATTGGGTAATTAAGGATACAGATCCGAATAAACATAGTAGAGTATTAGATATCGGGACTGGCTCGGGATGCATTGCCATTGCATTGAAAAGCAGGATTCCAAGTATACAAATTCACGCAATAGACATTTCTTTGGGAGCATTAGAAGTGGCTGAACAAAATGCTAAAATGAATCAAACTGATGTTTCTTTTAGTCAGGTTGACTTTTTAAAGAAAAATGAGTGGAAAAACCTAGCACAATATGATATTATTATCAGTAACCCTCCATATGTTAGGCATATTGAAAAAACCCAAATGAAAAAGAATGTTCTTGATTATGAGCCTGGAAATGCATTGTTTGTTGATGAAAATGATCCGTTGATATTTTATAATGCGATAGCTGTATTTGCTCAGTTAAATCTGAATGAAAATGGCTCCTTGTATTGCGAAATAAATCAGTACCTGGGAGATGAAACTTTTCAATTATTTGAAAATTTGGGATTCAAAGACATACAAATAAAAACAGACTTTAAAGGAAATCCCAGATTTATAAAAGCAGTGGAAAACTTCCAATAGATTCCGAATCTGTATTCAAATTTTCTTACCTATTTCAAATGAAGAGTTTAAAAAATGAAGGGTTTCATCATAAATCCCTGGTGAATTACTCTCACGTGGTCCGGCAATATTTAAAATCTTGATATTGTTGCTTTTGATCCAGTTGATTATTTGGGGTTTTGTTAGATTATCTTTTATGTTGATAAGAAGCATAGGTTTGCAGTATGCTTTGCAAAGATCCATGGTTAGTTTGGTTCCATTGTCAATTTTGTTGGCATATAAAATTAGTGTAGCATCACTATCTTTTATGTTATTTTCAGTTCGATTTTTATAATTATTATTAGAAGTTTCATTTAATGGATATTTCTTTGAAATTATACCATCTTCAGCTAATCTTCCTTTTGGACACCAACCGCCGCAGGGTATATTATGGATTAATGCAAAATCTAGTGCGGCTCGATCCACACCTGTTTGTCCACCGGAAATGATTTTGATATTTGCAGGAAAGTAAAACATAGGAATTATAAAAATAGCAAAAAGCCTGGAAGAATTCCAGGCTTTTTACATAGAAATATGAAGAAAAAAAGCAATTATGCGCTTGGTTGGAAAATTACCATAGATTCTTGCTCGTTCAAAATATCATTTGACATAAAGTTTTGGTAGCTACTATCTAATAAAAATGAATTGGGGTGATCTTCCAGATTAATTATCCAATAAAATCCATCCTCTTTATTTGTAATTACACAATATGCATCTTTTACCTGAACTTCTAAATTTTCGCTTTTTGTATTTTGCCTTTTTTCCATTTCGTTATATTTTATTTTGTTATTGAACGATGCCATATAGGATTCAAAAACTGTACAAATACTTAAATAGCTGATTATCAGTAGTTGAAATTTTTTGCGTTTTCTCAAATTTGGAAATTATTATTCATTCGGGACGTTTTTGTAGAATTGAAACAATGAAATTCAATATCAATTGTGCATTCATTTGATTGAAACCTCACATGTTTATACTATAACAATATGCACAGTTATTTTTATTAATTTTGCACCCTCAAAATTTGATAGAATATGTTTGAAGGATTATCAGAAAAATTAGAACGCTCTTTTAAAATACTTAAAGGACACGGACACATTACTGAAATCAATGTTGCAGAAACTTTGAAGGAGGTAAGAAAGGCTTTGCTGGATGCAGATGTTAGCTACAAAATTGCTAAACAATTTACCGAAAGGGTTAAAGAAAAAGCATTAGGACAAAAAATACTCTCTTCTGTTTCTCCTGGTCAGTTAATGGTCAAAGTTGTTCATGATGAATTGGCTGAGTTAATGGGATCAGAATCATCTGAATTGAATATCAAAGGAAGCCCTGCTGTGATTTTGATTGCCGGTCTTCAAGGATCAGGTAAAACAACATTTTCAGCTAAATTGGCCAACTACTTAAAGAGTAAAAAGGGAAGAAACCCTTTATTGATTGCCGGTGACGTTTATCGACCTGCTGCCATTGATCAGTTAAAAGTATTGGGTGAGCAAGTTAATGTAAAAGTATATACTGAAGAAGACAGTAAAGATCCGGTTAAAATTGCCAAAAATGGAATTGCTCATGGACGGGATTTTGGTCACAATGTAATTATCATTGATACAGCTGGTCGTTTGGCCATTGATGAGGAGATGATGAATGAAATAGCTGCCATCAAAAAGACAGTTAATCCACAGGAAACACTTTTTGTGGTTGATTCCATGACGGGGCAGGATGCTGTTAATACAGCTAAAGCATTTAATGAAAGATTGGATTATGAAGGGGTTGTTTTAACCAAACTGGATGGTGATACCCGTGGTGGTGCTGCCTTAACAGTAAAAGCCGTTGTTGATAAGCCGATTAAGTTTGTTGGTATTGGCGAAAAGATGGATGCTATTGATGTGTTTCATCCCAGCAGGATGGCCGATAGAATCCTTGGAATGGGTGATATAGTTTCATTGGTTGAAAAAGCGCAGGAACAATTTGATGTTGAAGAAGCACGCAAACTACAGAAAAAAATTGCCAAAAATCAATTCAATTTTAATGATTTCCTGAATCAGATCAAGCAGATTAAAAAGATGGGAAATGTGAAGGATTTAATGGGTATGATTCCTGGAGTTGGGAAAGCAGTAAAAAATATGGATATTGATGATGACGCTTTTAAAGGGATAGAGGCAATTATTTATTCAATGACGCCAGAAGAAAGAGAGGATCCAAAAGTTTTAAATGGTACCAGAAGAAAAAGAATTGCCCAGGGAAGCGGTTCAGATATTCAGGAAGTGAATCAATTGATTAAACAATTTGCCGAAACTCAAAAAATGATGAAAATGATGTCTGGTGGAAAAGGAAAGAATGTAATGAAGGCAATGTCGAATATGAATAAAATGCCCGGCAGATAGATCAAATAATAATTCAACTACTTTAATATTGTCTTAATAAGACAAATGAAGAAACATTAATGTTCTTTGGTAAAAGTATTAATAAGCATAAAGTCAAAACTATAATTTGGCAATCAAAAGTTAATATATAGAGCCTTTAAAGAATTTGAAAACAAAACTTATTGTTTATGAAAATCATTGACGGAAAAGAAACTGCCAAAGCGATTAAAAAAGAAATAGCTCTTGAAGTTGGAAAAATGATTGACAATGATGAAACTGGCCCACACTTAGCTGCTGTTTTGGTTGGTGACGATCCTGCAAGTCAAACTTATGTTGGAGCAAAGGAGAAGGCTTGCAAAGAAGTGGGAATGGTATCATCATTATATAAGTTTCCGCAAGATGTAACTGAGAAGGAAATTCTTGATATTGTTGATTATTTAAATAGTGATGAAGAAATAGATGGTTTTATTGTACAGCTCCCACTTCCAGAACATATTGATGAGAATAAAGTATTGGAACGCATAAATCCAGCCAAAGATGTTGATGGATTTCATCCAATGAATTTTGGCAGAATGGCATTGAACTTGCCAGCATATTTACCAGCAACACCCTATGGAATTATTCAGTTATTAGAGAGATATAAAATTGAGACAAAAGGAAAAAATTGCGTTGTTCTGGGTAGAAGTCATATTGTTGGGTCTCCCATAAGTATATTGCTTTCAAGAAAAGCCAGCCCGGGAGATGCTACTGTAACGGTTTGTCATAGCAGAACCAAGAACCTGAAAAAAATTGCCAGTCAGGCTGATATACTGATTGTAGCTATGGGTCAACCTGAATTTGTGACCGCCGAAATGGTTAAAAAAGGTGCTGTGGTAATTGACGTTGGTATACATCGTGTTCCATCTGATGAAACTAAATCAGGTTTTAGATTAATTGGCGATGTAAAATATGATGAGGTGGTAGGTAAAGCATCCTTTATAACTCCCGTACCTGGTGGAGTTGGCCCAATGACAATTGTATCATTATTACAAAATACACTGAAAGCACATAAAAAAGAAATCTACCCTTAGTATAGAAGTTTCTTCTATTTAATTACAGAACTTAAATTATGTTTGTACGATCATTATTTCTTAAAATTGTAACATTTGGA
>DAOVYU010000394.1 GCA_030635465.1 Bacteroidales bacterium
AAAAACTTGTTGGAACAATCGAAAATACAGGAAGCATTAAAAATTTTAATGAGTTACAATTCTTAGAGTTGTAAAACTGCTTTTTCATCAATCAACACAAGTCCGTCATCAATCAGCTTAGCTATTTCTGGTTGAATTTCTTTAATTTGGATCAATAAATTCCTGGCTCTTTGTCCATGCCCATTTTTAGATTTTTCAACTAATTGTTCTAAAATTTCCAACGCCAATAACCATTCATTGGGATAATCCGATTGGATTTTCTGGAAAACCATTTCCAATTCACCAGGATCTGTTTTATAACTTCTGTAATCCCTTACTTTTTGATATAAAGAATGTAACTTAATAACTTCAGGAGTATGGATGATCTTATGTGTTTTTTCTTTGGGAGGATCAAACTTAAATTCAAATGCGTCCGGATCAGCAGCACCAGAAAAAGCAGAAAATATTTTTTCTCCAACAGCCATATCATAAACACCCCAGGATGGATCGAAAAGAACTTTTTCTTTATAGGTGACAAGACAATTAGAGAAAGTCATCACCTGAATATTTCCATCTTTTCTTAAAATTTGATCCAGCTTTCCCTTAACCTTAACTCCTGATGCGAATTCAATCTGAACATTTGAATTCAGTATAATTCCTTGATCCTGCAATTCATTATCAGTGAAAAATTCAAGAGGTTTTTCTTGATTGATTAATTTTCCTATCGGTGAGCTGAATCCATGTGAGTGATAATTTTTATCATGACCATCGAGTTGCTTAAACCTGTAGTTTAAACTTGTAGGACCTCCTGTTTTAATATAAACCGGTTCTCCTTTCACTTCGATTACATCGGTAAAAATCCCTGATACTTGCAATCCTGAACTATACTCACAAGTACCTATGTTTTCTGACTCAATTGCCTTTTGTACACCATACAATCCTCCTCTGCGTAAAGCCATTCGACAACCAAATTCATCCAAAACATTTGAAAGATGATCAAAACTAGGAGTTACAAATAATTGAGGTTGCCGAGTAGTGATATCAAACTTATAATCAACAGCATTGATATCATACGGAATCTTTTTCACTTTTGGCTGCAATGATGAATAACTTTCACCAATTGATGATAATAAACCAGCTCCATAAATTTTCGGTTTAGCAAGATCACCTATCAATCCATACTCTACGGTCCACCAGTGCAGGTTCCTGATCAATGACATTTCAGATAATTCTCCATTGCCCCTATCCAGATATGCTAATGCAATTTCTGCTTTTTCAATGTCTTTTTTGGGAGTATATGGATCGGCTTTCAAAATGGATAAATGTCTGATAGCTTCATAAACCTTATAATCGTGAGCAGAGGAAAATGCTTTGGATCCAATTTCGCCAAATAATTGAAGGTATTCTGCATATTCAGGATCTGCAATGATGGGTGCATGACCGGCGGCTTCATGGATGATATCAGGTGCGGGAGTATATTCTATTTGATTTATTGGCCTGATATCAGCAGCAATAACCAATACCTTATATGCTTGAAACTCCATAAAAGCCGTAGGAGGAATAAATCCATCAACAGCAACAGCAGCCCAACCTATATCTTTCAAAATCCGGTTCATCCCATACATATGTGGAATTTGCTCAATATTGATCCCTGTTTTTCGCAAACCATCTATATAGGAGCCATGGGCAACTTTAGAAAGATACCGTGTATTTTGGCGCATCACATAGCGCCAGACAGCATGATCCCTGGAAGTATATTCGTTGTAAGGCTGGTCAATAACTAAACTGAGAAGGTGCTTAGGTAGTTTTGCCAGAACTTCATTTGATTCCATAATAATAAGTGGTTATAATCGGATGCACAAATATAGTTATTTTAATATAATTTAGAATAAGTACAGATTGGGGAGAAAATTCATTATTTGAAAGTCATTTCAAAACATAGAAAAGTTGTTATTCTGAATGAAATGTCCGAAGGACTCTCCGAAGGAGTACTATGTACCTATGGAGAAGAATCTAAAGGAAACAATGAAGAACTCTATAGATCCTTAGCCGCGCTCAAAGTTGACAATTGAAGTGTTTTGAAATGATCTTTTTATTGTAAATCTTCATTTCGTACTTTTGTATAATATAATTTAAGAATATGCCTGATAAAAAACTCGGATTGATCAAACAGGATCCATGGCTAGAACCTAGTGAACATGATATAAATGAACGTTATAAACGGTATGAAAACAGTTTAAGAAGTATTGAAGATTCATTTGGAAGCATGAATGAATTTGCCAATGGTTATAAATATTTTGGGATTAATTTTGATTCTAAACGAAAAGGCTGGGTTTATCGGGAATGGGCACCTCAGGCATATGCTTTGTTTTTGGTTGGCGATTTTAATGGATGGAATAAATCAAATCATCCTTTAAAGAAGGATCAATATGGTATTTGGGAATTATTCTTACCAAAAGATAAATACCAGGATACATTTGTTCATGGATCGAAGATTAAAGTGTTGGTGATTTCACAAATGGGTGAACATTTTAGGATACCTGCATATATTCAGCGGGTTATTCAGGATGATGATACTAAGAACTTTACAGGCCAGGTATGGCTTCCGAAACAGTTTAGCTGGAAAAAGGATCAGTTTAAATTGAAAAAGGATAATGAACTCTTCATCTATGAGTGTCATGTTGGAATGGCCCAGGAAAAAGAAGCCGTTGGTACATATAAGGAATTTACGAAAAATATTC